>ONCY01000086.1 GCA_900316435.1 uncultured Eubacteriales bacterium
GATAGTCACTATCTGGCTTATCATCAACGAGCTTATTTCGATTCTCGAAAACCTCGGCGAGCTCAATATCCCTCTGCCGCAGTTCCTTGTCAAAACTGTTAAGACCTTAAAAGGCAGGGTAGAGGAAACAACAAAGAGCGATAAAGAAGATACGGAGGAATAAAAATGTATACAAACAGTTCACTTGCAAATTATAAAATCATTTCGCCGAATAAGAACGTCGGCAGACTGCATTCAATCGACACGGTGACTATTCACTGTGTGGTAGGGCAGACCTCTGCCGATTCGCTCGGCTATTTCTTTCAGGATCCCGACCTCGGCGCTTCAAGCAACTACGGCGTAGGTTATGACGGCAAGATCGGGCTCTATGTCGAGGAAAAGGACAGAAGCTGGTGCACGTCAAGCTCGGCTAATGACAACCGTGCTATCACTATCGAAGTTGCGTCCGATATGTCGGAGCCTTACGCCATTACCTCAGCGGCTTACCGTTCGCTCGTTCTGCTGCTCACCGACATCTGCCGCAGGAATAACATTAAGGCGCTGAAATGGTCTACAAGCGCCTATGAACGCATGAATCACATAAACGGCGTAAATATGACCGCTCACCGCGATTATGCAAACAAGAGCTGCCCCGGTACATACATCTATGACCGCGAGGCTCAGATAGCCGCCGAAGTCAACAAGGCGCTCGGCTCAACGGGCGTTACCGTTACCGTTAAGTCCGAAACAGGTGACAGCGGCGTGCTTAAGGTTCAGAAATGGCTCAATAAGACATTTCGCTTTGGCATTGAGGAGGACGGTATCTGCGGCTACTACACCAACAATGCGCTTGTTAAGGGGCTGCAGAAGATCCTCAACAGCAAGAAGAACGCGGGGCTTGTCGTTGACGGCATTTTCGGAGAAAAGACAAAGGCGGCGTGTCCTAACGTAAAGCGCGGAGCATACGGCGCATATCCCAGTATTTTACAAGCATTCCTTATATGCCGCGGCTACGACACAGGCGGTTTTGACGGCGACTTCGGAGCAAAGACCGAGGCAGCAGTAAAGGCGTTTCAAAAGGCAAAAGGTCTTGAAGTAGACGGCATTGCCGGCAAGCAGACGTTTGAGGCGTTGTGCAAATGACAGTGATATAGCTTCACATAAGCAAAAGCTGATTGACTAGATTTTCTAATTAACTTGCTTTTAGACAATTATTTAGACGATAAATTCTAAAAAACGGCTTGATTATGCAAAAATCTAATTTGCTTGTAATTTGCTGATAGATATGTTATAATAAACATGGTGCTACACGACTAAAGTGCAGATTGTTGCGCTAAGTCAGCTCAAAGCCCCGGGGTTAATTCCTCGGGGCTGTTTTCATATCTGAAAAAATATTTTTATTACTGATTCTTGCCACGTTTTTGCCACAGAAAAGGCAAAACGGCTTATTTATGCGAAAACTACCTGAAAATTCGCAGGTTCGAATCCTGTCACCTCGACCAAAAGCCAAAGCCCAGTATCCATGCGGAAACCGTGATTTTTCGCTAAAATATTGGGTTTTTTCATTTTATACATGATTATTATTTTTCAAATATGAAACTATTATTTAACACTTAAAATGGTTTTGTTGCCACGTGTTGCCACGACCTTTAGAGTTAGTGTTCTAAACTCAAAATAACAACCCCGCTTTTGGCGGGGCTTTTTTATTTGAAAAAAATTAAAAAAATTTTCAAAAAAACACTTGACAACACTACGCAAACGTAGTATAATGTAATCAAGATAAAGAGATAAACAACAAATCGACAAGGGCAGCGGTTAAGCCGCCCACAATGAAAGGAGTTATTAAAAATGAAGATCAGACAAACAATCAACAACAATGCCGCTAAGTATTCAGGGATTGTGTACGAAAACGCGAATAAAATCATCGTAATTAAGCACGATGCATTTAATTACTACGACAGCAGCACCGACGAGCGCTTCGAATTTGACACAATCTCAGGATTTGAAGAATGGGCGAAAAATCAAGACTGGATTGTTAAAATTAACAAAGAGAGTCCTTTTAAAAAGGTCGCAGAATAAAAGGGTGGGTAAAATGGCAATGATACCGTTAAAACAATGGGCACTCAACGTCGGAATTGACCCGGCAACAGCTCGTCAAAAAGCAGGCCGCGGCAAGCTCCCCGCCGTCAAAATGGGACGCGATTGGTTTATTGAAGAAAGCACGCCAAACATAGACAATCGATTAAAAAGAGAAGCTCCCACGGATACTTAAATAAATAACCCCTCGTTTTGACGCGAGGGGCTTTTTTTTGCAATATCGTCTAACGCATTTTAACGCATTTTAATGCATTTTAACGCATTTTAACGCATTTCGGTGCGTTAAATTCCGCTTTGAATATGTCCACAACCTTATCGGTGTATTCGGGCATTTTATCGCGGAGGGCGTGAGCGTAGACGCGGTGAAGCATTTCGACGGTAGACCAGCCGCCGATTTTGGCTATATACTGATCGGGCAGCCCTTTTGAATGGAGCAGCGACGCCCAGTAATGCCGGAACGCGTGGAATTTAAACGTGAAACCGTGTTTTTCTTTAAGTCGTTGCCATTTACGCTCTATCTGATCGGGATTCGCCGAGAACGACCACTTTCTTACTTCCTTGATAACGTCAGGCGGCAGAGGGCAGAAACGAGTCCCTGCGGCTGTCTTAGGCTGTTTTATTTCCCACTTGCCGCTATCGTTCTTAACAACCGCCTTTGTGACGTTTACGCCGAAATTAGTCACGTCAGATCGAGTCAATGCACAGATTTCCGAACGGCGCAAGCTTCCGCGACTGGCTAACAGAATGGGAACGCGTAAGAAATCATCTGCGGCGTTCAGAGCGGCGTCCACCTCCTTGGTTGTGGGCACATATACCTCGGGCTGATTCTTTTGAGGGAGATCTGTATTTAGCGTTATATTCGGCGCGTATAGCTTCAATACCTTGTGCAACAGCCCATGCTTATTCCTGACTGTTTTCGGTGCGTAGAGCGCGGCTGCCTCGTTTACGGCGGTCTGCACAAGCTCAGGCGTAATGTCTTTAAGTTTCATTGACATTAGGCTTGGAAAGTCACGTTTGCTTGCCTGGCGGTATTCTCTGACCGTTGAGGGGGAGAGCGTGTCGGTGCGGCTGTCAATAAACCGCTTATACGCCTCTCTAAGCGTTAAATCGGGGTAGGGGACGTTTACCCTGCCGCCGCTCGGAACGTGCATTTTAGCGGCTAATCTCGCCTCTTTTGCCGTGTCCGCGGTAAAAGATACATAATGCCGCTTGCCTTTTTCGTCGATGTAGTCAAACGCGCGTGAGCGCCATTTGCCCGAGGGCAGCTTTGTAGCTTTTGGATTGCTCATAATTTGCTCCTTTCTTGAAAAAGGGCGCAAAAATCCCTTGTGATATGCTTGAATTTATCACAAGGGTATGATACAATATTATTGCGAATTATATCGTATCACTGCGCCCTGTGTGTGGTGGTTGCCGCTCTGCTCCGTTGCCGCGGAACAGGGCGGTTTTTTTATTTTGTAAATCCTGCGATTGTCGCAATGATATAGATGATAGTTAATCCCGCACCAATGGCAACCCAAAATATCCAATTTTTGTAAAAAGGTTTCTTCCCGCTGCTTGTTGGTTCTTTATCATTCGTTTGTAAAGCTTGCGCTTGTACCGGGCTATCTTGCTGTTGAGGTTCTGCAACAGCCGAAGTGTCGGCTGTTTTGTTCCTTACCAATAATTCAACATTCGCGTAGAAAACAACTTTGTCTTCTTCATTCGTAAATGTATCAATGTATAGATCCGTAAAACCTATAATTCTTTCTTGGTTCGCAAGAACATATTCAACATCTTTTTTGTTGAGATTACCGATATCAAGCCCGTTCACCATTACAGAGATAGCAGGCTCGCCTTTATAGTCGTACTGTTCTATGTTGATGTTAACCGGTTGCCCCTTCTGAATCTGCTCCTGTATTTTCTTAAGGTTGCTTTGTCGGTTGTTAAAGGTCACTCCTGCAATTTTAAATCGCTCAGTGTGCGAGTAACCTTTTTGAGGTGTTAAATTTGTTTTAGACATATAGGTATCTCCTTTTTTAAAATATTACCAGTCCTGTTTACGGGACAATTCACATAAATCTGGAAAAACTCTTGTAAGAATTTAAAAACAGCTAATCATACACTAAATTTTATATCAGCCTCACGACTTTCATCAATGTAATTGCCTTCTTCGTGATATTTAAGCTTAAATTCAACTTTTTCAATTTTTTCTATTCCGTTGTCTTTCAAGTCGCTTTCAAACATTGTCATATTTGCGACTGTTTTCTTTCCGGGCGCTACAGTTTCAAAAATACCCGTCGAGATCATAGAATCGTTTATTGAAACATCATCTGTTGTGATGAAATAGGAGATATCAGAACTGTTTTCGATCCTGAATTTTAAACTTGGCAAATATCCTTCTTCATATTCCAGAAAAGTCAGCTTGATTCCGTCTTTTTCATAAAGAACCTGCTCTTTTGAAACCTCTTTTGTAGTTTCGGCAATACTGCTTTCGGTAATGCTGTTCTTAACCTCTGACGAAGAAGAACTTGCCGCCGACGAATTATCGATATCTATTGAACACCCGGCAAGCGCGGAAGCTACGAGAACAGCGGCAATTATAGCAAGTGATATTTTTTTCATTTGTTTATTCCTCCTTTATATTCACCCTGCATTTGCTTCCTTTTCATTGATAATAACAGGGTCATAGTTGTAAAAATGGTCTTTGATTATATGGGTTAATTCGTGTTTTTGGGCTCGTTTTTGCGCCTCAGGCGACAATAATGTGTTGATGTATACATTATAGTCGCCTTCACCGTCAATAACAGTTACGCCTTTGATTTTAGGCGGTAACTCAATGCCACGAACGATAATACTTTCCATTATTCATCCTTCTTTAGTGCTTCAATAATTTTAACTGCCTGCATAACATCTTCTTTTGTAGCACCTTTGGCAACCGAAAAGAGCATGCGCATTTCACTGCGGTTTTTTAAATGTTCAAGATATTCCTGCAATTCAACATCATCGGTCAACTGGGCTTCTGCGCGTTCTTCTGTTAAATCAGACTTAAGAATTCCAAAGTAATCGGCAAGCATTTGCATTTTATCAATCCTCGGGTATTTCTTGCCTAAAACCCAATCTGATACAGTAGATGAGGTTATTCCTAAATCCCTAACAATATCATTCTGCGTTTTATTCTTTGTTGTCATATAATAGTATAAATTATAAGCAAAAATTTTCTTGTTCTTTTCTGCGTCTTTAGTGGTCATGGTATCACTTCCTTTAGTTTAATGGTGTAATATGATTATAAACTAAAAGCGGAAGAAAATCAAGAACTTTTTTAAATTTTTCCGTTTTTAGCTTGACATTCCGCTTTAAGCGTGATATTATAAGAATGTACCAAGACAAGGGCAGGAGGTGAAAAAGCAATGGATATGAGAAAATTCCCCAAAATCACATTAGCCGCGGCAAGAGTTAATGCGGGTTTATCGCAGGACGAAGCCGCAAAACGCATTAACGTATCAAAAGAAACCCTTTCGAATTACGAGCGAGGCAAGACCGTACCTGATTGGGGCACGGTAAAACGAATCGAGGAAGTCTATGATTTTTCATCGGACTTTATTATTTTTGGCGAAGAACTCCGCTTAAAGCGGAATACAGCATAGACAAACGGCTCAACTGTTCGGAGTTTCAGCCGAATATCTTTTGCAGAAAACAGTATAGGAGGTCAGCATGGAAATCACAATCAACGGCAATCCAAAAGAAATTGCCGACCTTGTATTAGCGGTACAAAGTCGGCAGGAAGATTCACTTGAAAACTACGAAGCGCTCAAAAAGAGACTTTCCCGTGATTTCAGTGAAGAAATGGCTAAAGCAAATTATTATCCATTCAGCCATTTGTGATACAGCTCTAATAATTCTAAAGTTTGATACTTTGCAAAAACTCTTTGCCATACAGAAAAATCACCAAGATTTTTGTCCAAATCCATGTCCGAAAGCGCTTCATCAACTCTTTTTAATGTGTTTTCATGTATCTCTTTGGAATTTGTTTTAACTAAATCACGAAATTCATTAAAATCTTTCAAAACCTCACCCCCTCTCTGCTTGCATTTTAGCACTGAGGGTACAGAAAATCAATACATAAACAAGCTTCATAGCCGTGCGCGGGCGGCTGCCTATAATACGAAATGATTTTTCAAAATGAGTTCCTCTTTCTTATATGATATTGCCGGGCGTGCCGCGGCGCCCTCAGAATCGAGGTGATCATATGAACGTTACGAAAGACAGAGAAAGGCAGCAGACGGAATACATCAACGCCATTCTGGCGGTTGCGCTGACTTACGGAGTTACAAAGCAAACAATTAAACGCGAGGCGTTCTCATCGTATGCTACCGGGAACCGCCGAATCGAACATGAACAGGGCAATATATCATTAGAAAATATTGCGAACATAGCAAGGTTGTGCAGGATTTCAATTCTATTATTGAACTCCCAGGCACTTCAAATATTGCAGAATAAAGGAGTTAAAAAACAATGAAAGCAACAGTAAAATTCGACAAGTACGGAAACGTCAAGTCAATCAAAGGCAACATCGGCAGGACGCGTATGAACCGCGCTGCGCTGAAACTCTGGAGGGGCAACGTCGAGCCGACAACCGGGTATAAGCTGCGCAGATTCTTCAAGCGCTTTTTTACTGCGTTGAAAACAAGAGCAGAGGCGGCAAGCCATTACCATGCCGAGCCTACTGCCGCAACAGTACCCGTTATCAGGCTTGAAAACCTCTGTGCGAATGTAGTCGGTACGCCTGCCGCTTGCCCTGAGGAAAGAGAATGAGTAAGAATGGCAGGTATCTGGAACTCAAAGCGAATCATAAATGCGTCCGTTGTAGAGAACAGGACGATCGCACGCTTGCCGGGCGCGTGCTATGCGCAACGTGCAACGAAAAATTCAAGGGGTATCGTGAGCGCCCTGAATATAAATATGCTCACCGCAACAGAAACAACGCCCGATACTGGCGGCTGCAACGAACTCACAAATGCACACAATGCGGAAAGCCGCTTGCCGAAGGTGAATATTATAGTTGCTGCGCCGCTTGCCGAATAAGGCAAAGCGAACGCCGCCGAGAGCTGGAACTCTCAAACGGCCTAACCGAATATCTCTATCGGTAGTCTGGTAAATAGATTACTTATATTGTAACTCAAAAATCAAAGAAAGTCAAGGAGGAAATGATGAAAGCGGTTGACCTTATCTCATTATCAGAGCTCGAAAGGTGCATTATTAAGCGCAAGCACTGCGCGGACGGAGATTATCAGATGACAGTTAAGGATTATGACCTAAAAATAACCCCCCACAACACAAGGGGCGTATAAGTATCCGTGCATAAAGCTGACATTCGGTGCAGTCAAGGCAGTAGCTGGCGGCGGTTACATAATGGTCTTTTTAACAGAAGATTATATGTTCTTCTCAATTTCACTCGAAAGGCTGCTGCATTCGCGAAAACTCACGTTTGAAAAGAGTGCTAAGCAAAGTGACACCGATGTGGTGTATGGCTCATACGCCGCTAAGATTTCATGCAACGCAAGCGAATACAAGACATTCTCCGAGTATGAGGGCAAATACAAAATACATCATGTGGGTGCTGATCTCTTTTATGTCAAACTCAGCGAAAAATTTTAAGGAGGACTAACTATGTGCGAAATATGCAGACAGACCCCTTGCCACCCGCGTTGTCCTAACGCGGACGAGCCGAAGATTATCGGTCACTGCGATAATGTCAACTGCGGCGAGCCGCTGCGGGAGGACTACACTTTTTTAACAGACAACGACAATAATATGTTCTGCTCGCTCGATTGCGCGCTTGCGTATTACGGCATACATGAGGAGGAGTACGATGGCAAATGAATTCAAAAACGGCGTAGGCTGGTTTGCGCTTTATGTGGTTGACTCTGGCAAATTCTCCGTGAAATTCCCCGAGGGCGCGACGCGGTGCGGCAGTTGTGAAATGGCGTACAGCGACAGCCTTGGACGCCCTCGGTGCCGATTTTCCGGCAGAATTATTGAACAGCCTGTTTACTATCCCGAATTACCCGACTTTTGCCCGCTGATTCCGACGGGCGAAACCATTCCTGCAAAGAAAGGAGATTAAGCATGGGACTTCCCGTTTTGATTCTGGGCGAGAGCGGCAGCGGCAAATCCACGTCGCTGCGCAACTTTAAAAAGGACGAGCTTGTCATCTACAATGTGGCGGGCAAGCCTCTGCCGTTTCGCAGCGGCGCTCAGCTTAACCGCGCCGACAATGTTTCGTATGATACGATCATGGGCAACATGGCCAAAAAGCGTTTCAAATGCTACGTTATCGACGACAGCCAATATCTTCTATGTTTTGAACTGTTCGGCAGAACGGCGGAGAAGGGCTACGACAAATTTACCGAGATGGCGCTGCATTTTTACAACCTGATTCAGTTTGTGATTCAGCAAATGCCCGCCGACTGCATTGTTTATTTTCTCCATCATACAGAGGAGATTGACGGCAGGCTGAAAGCAAAGACCATCGGCAAAATGCTCAATGAAAAACTGACGGTAGAGGGGCTGTTTTCCATCGTATTGATGGCGAAAAACATTGACGGGCGGCATGTTTTCCTGACACGCTCCGACGGCAGAGACACCGTGAAAACGCCGATGGAAATGTTTGCCGAACCCGAAATTGACAACGACCTGAAAGCGGTTGATTCCGCAATCAGAGAATACTACAACATGAAAGGATTAACCGAATGAGAGCATTTACAGATTACGAACAAACAAAGGAATACACAGAGTTTCAGAAATTGCCCGCGGGCGCTTATGAGGTTGAGATCATCCGCGCCGAGGACAGGGACAACGCGCTTTGCGTTTTGTTCGACATCGTTTTGTTCGACATCAAGGGCGGCGAATTCGACGGCTACTACCGCAAAAAGCTTGAGGACGACCGCAAGAGCTTCGGCACCGAAAAAGCAAAGTACAAAGGCATTCTGCGCCTGTGGTACCCAAACGGCGGCGAGTACGACGAGAACGCCAAGCGCCGCATGAAAACCGCGCTGAAAACAATCAAAGAGGATAACCGCCTCAGCGTTGATTTCTCGCGCGAATGGGACGGCGCCGCGCTGAGCAAGTGCCGAACGGGCATGATTTTCCGCGATCAGGAGTGGAGCTACAACGGCAAAACGGGAATTACAGCCCAGCCCTATACGATTATTTCACTTGAAAAACTCCGCTCGGGCGAGTTTACTATTCCCGAACCGAAGTATCTGGGCAGCGCGGCTCCTGCCGCAAACACGTCAGCGGCGGCGTCGGGCTTTGCCGAAGTGCCTCTTGACGATGATCTGCCGTTCTGATGAAGCTTAGAGATTACCAGGAGGACTTGCTCAAAAAGCTGTTTGCCGCCTTTGACGACGGCTTTCGCGCTCCCTGTATTGTGCTGCCCTGCGGCGGCGGAAAATCCGTAATCACGGCGGAAATCGCAAAGCGCTTTACCGACAGCGGCAAGCGCGTACTTTTCCTCGTTCACCGCCGCGAGCTCTGCGACCAGATATACTATACCTTTTTAGGCTGCGGCGTTGATTTGGAACTGTGCAAAATCAAAATGGTTCAGACCGTCGCACGGCGGCTGCCGAGGATAAAACGCCCCGACCTGATTATCACCGACGAAAATCATCACAGCCAGGCAAATACGTATAAAAAGATATATGACTTTTTCCCCGATGTAAAACGCGTCGGAGTAACGGCTACGCCCGAGCGCATGGGCGGCAAGGGCCTGCTGGGCGTCAACGATAAACTTATCGAGGGCGTAACCGCTAAATGGCTTGTCGAAAACGGCTATCTGTCACCGTACGACTATTTTGCCCCCGCAATTGAGCTGCCTAAGTTTCATGTGCGGCGCGGAGAGTACGACCAGCGCGAACTAAACGCCTACTTTCAGGAAAATGTAAAGACCATATACGGCGACGTTTTAAAGCAGTATAAACGGCTTGCCGACGGCAGACAGGCGATTTGCTATCTGTCGGGTATTGAGGTATCGCAGGCCGTGGCCGAGAGGTTCTGCAATGACGGAATAAACGCCGCGCACATTGACGGTAACACGCCTAAAGCCGAGCGCGACCGAATAATCGAAGCATTCCGGAGCGGCGAAATTCGAATACTCTGCAACGTCGATTTAATAAGCGAAGGCTTTGACGTGCCCGACTGCGAGTGTGTTATCCTGCTGCGCCCCACAAAATCGCTGACGCTGTTTATTCAGCAGTCTATGCGCTGTATGCGCTACAAGCAGGGGAAACGGGCGATTATTATTGACCATGTGGCAAATGTGTCGGAATTCGGCCTGCCCGACGACAACCGCGAATGGCTGCTTGAAGGGCACGAAAAGCCAAAGGGCGCGGCACCTGTGAAAATCTGTCCTGAATGCTTTGCAACGGTTCACGCGTCGGAGCAGACATGCCCTCACTGCGGCTTTGCTTTTGAGGCTGAAAAGCGCAAAAAGCGCACTCAGGTATTGGATGTAGAGCTTGTAAAATACAACGAAATACACCGCGTTAAGGGCTTTTTATCGCCGAGTGAATGCCAAAGTGTAAACGACTTAAAGCTGTACGCACAGATTCACGGCTATAAGCCCGGCTGGGTGTACTATCAGCAGAAAGCGAGGGGATGGCTCAATGGGCAAGGAAGAAACGGAAATCCAAAACGCTATCCGTGTAAAGCTGTCTGAGATTGGATTTGTCCGCCGCAACAACGTCGGCAAATTCTACACGCCCGACGGCAGACCGATAACCATCGGGATCCCCGGTGAAGCCGACCTGACACTGTTTCAGAACGGCGGCAAGACTGTTTTTATCGAGGTCAAGACCGACGCGGGACGGCAGAGTAAAATACAAAGGAAGTTTCAAGCCGCTGTCGAACGGCTCGGCTATGAATACATCATTATGCGGAGCGTAGACGACGCGCGGAGATACATCGAGAAGGTAAAAAAATGAGCAGCGGATTTATAAAAATAGACCGTAAAATCACGGAATGGGGCTGGTGGTCTGATGATACCGTTTTTCGCTTTTTCGTCGGTATAATTCTATTAGCAAATTTTAAAGATAGTGTTTTCAAAGGGAAGTTTGTAGAACGCGGCAGTTTTATCACGTCTATCCCGAAGCTTTGCGCTTATTTTGAGATGAGCGAACGGAAAGTCAGAAGATGTCTCACCAGCCTTAAAGAAACAGGCGAAATAATTGATGAAGCAAACAACCATTTTCGGAAAATAACCATCATCAATTACAACGAGTATCAAGATAATTTGCCCCTTCCGAAACGTAAGGACAACCGACAGGGCAACCGTAAGGACAAGCGGAAGGACAATCGGCAGAGCAACCGTGACCCAATAGAAGAAAGAAAGAAGTACAAGAGTCCTACGGACTCTTGTACGGAAAAAGCGGCGCCACGCGCCCCTGACGGGCGCGCGCCTGCCGCTGTAACATATCAGCAAATGCGGCGGTATCAGATCGACAACGCTATCGGAAGCGGCGAAACCG
>ONCY01000150.1 GCA_900316435.1 uncultured Eubacteriales bacterium
ATTTATTGCCCGCGTTTGGTTGAAACTTTGTTGTATTTATGATAAAATGATATAAATAAGTAAAACTGAGGGGGCAATATTTATGCCGATACCTTTCAATTCACAAAAAACCTTTTATAAAACTCCGTTCGGGGCGGTTGAGCAGGGCACTACTGTGCATATGCGCGTGCTGGCTCCGCGTGCCGAGCGCGCTAAAACGGTTGAGCTGTGTGTAAAATACGATTATGACTACAACTGGGAATACCATAAAATGATCTGGTGCGGAAACTTTGACGCCGACTCCGCTATCTGGGAGTGCGCCGTAACTCCGGACAGAATTGGACTTTACTGGTATGTTTTCAGGCTTGACACGCCTCACGGCTTCCGCTACATAATCCCATCCGACCCGTACAAGATAAGCGAGATCTCACAGCACCCCGGGCGAAGCTGGCAGCTTACTGGCCTGTCGGCGGCGTTATGTACCAGATCTTCCCCGACCGCTTTTATTTCAGCGGCGAGGAGAAGGACATAAAACGCAAGGACTTTACCCGCAACAAGGACTGGTATGCTCTGCCGGTTTGGCAGCCGAACGAGCACGGCGAGATCACAAACAGCGATTTCTTTATGGGCGACCTTAAGGGTATCGCTCGGAAGCTCGATTATCTTCAGCAGATAGGCGTAAGCTGCATTTACCTCAACCCGATAGGCGAGGCGTATTCAAATCACCGCTACGACACGGGCGACTACTCTCATGTAGACCCTATACTGGGTACAGAGGACGACTTCCGCGAGCTTTGTGCCCTTGCCAAAGAGAGAGGCATACACGTCATCAACGACGGCGTTTTCTCGCATACCGGCGCCGACAGCGTTTACTTCAACCGCTATGGAAGATACGGCGACGGCGGCGCTTACCGCGACATGAACTCGCCCTATTACAGCTGGTACAAGTTCAACGAATGGCCTGATAACTACCACAGCTGGTGGGGCTTTTACACCCTGCCCGAGGTCAATGAGACCGATCCCGCCTTTAATGAGTATATCAACGGCGAAAACGGAATAATCCGCAAATATATGCGGCTGGGCAATTCGGGCTGGAGGCTCGACGTTGCCGACGAGCTGCCCGATGAATTTATGGTCAACCTGCGCAACTCCGTAAAAGAGGAGAACCCAGAGGCGCTTATCGTCGGTGAGGTCTGGGAGGACGCCAGCAATAAAGAGAGCTACGGCGCGCGCCGCAAGTTCCTGCTCGGTGAGCAGCTTGACACGGTAATGAACTATGTATTCCGCGGCGCTATTCTCGATTTCTGCCGCGGCCAGGACGCGCGCTATACAATGGCGTCGATAATGAGCGTTATCGAGAACTATCCGCGTCCGGTTCTGCGCGTGCTGATGAATTCGCTTTCAACTCACGATACCGAGCGCGCTCTGACTATTGTTGCCGGCGAGCCGCTCAATGACCGCGACCGCGCATGGCAGGCGGCTCAAAAGCTCAGCCCGGAAAAACGCAAAATGGGCATTAAGCTTATGAAGATCGCTTCGGCTATGCAATATACCCTGCCGGGCTTCCCATGCGTTTACTACGGCGACGAGGCGGGCATGGAGGGCTACCGCGATCCGTTCAACCGCTGCTGTTACCCCTGGGGCAAGGAGAACAAGGAGCTTGTAGAGTGGCACAAAAAGTTAGGTGCGCTGAGAGCCGAATACTCGGCTTTCTGGGACGGCGAGTTTGTAGGCGTTTACGCAAAGGACAGAGAGCTTTCGTATATCCGCCACGACGACCACACAGCAGCGTTCTGCGCGTTCAACCTCATGGGCGAGGACAGAGAGTTTACTCCGCCTCCGGGCTACGAATCGGCAAAGCCGTTTTTCGGCAGCAAATTTGAGGATAATAAGTTGTGCCTTAAAGCTATGAGCTGTGATATTCTCACTATAGAGCTATAAAGATAACCGAAAGGACTGAAATTTATGCTCAAAGGCGCCATTTTTGATATGGACGGGCTGATGTTTGACACCGAGCGGCTGGTTTACGACAACTGGCAGCATATTATGGATGAGCACGGCTACAATTATGATATAGAGTTTTTCAAGCGCACGGTCGGCAAGCGCAAAAAAGAGACAGAGCTGATGTACCGCGAGTATCTCGGCAATGATTTTCCGTATTGGACTTTTGCCGACGAGTGCAGAGCGCGCTATATAGAGCGCGTTAAGCGAGATGGCATACCCGTTAAAAAGGGGCTTTACGATATCCTTGACTTCTGCCGTGAGAACGGGATAAAAACCGCGCTGGCTACCTCGACCTCGCGCGAAAGCGCGGAGTTCAACCTGAAAAGCGCCAATGTGAGCGAATACTTTGATACGCTGGTGTGCGGCAACGAGGTCAAAAACGGCAAGCCGCACCCCGAGGTTTTCCTTACTGCGGCAAAAAAGCTGGGGCTTGAGCCCGA
>ONCY01000136.1 GCA_900316435.1 uncultured Eubacteriales bacterium
CAGCGTTAATGTCTCTCCGCCCGGACAGGTGAATGTGTCTGTTTCTTCGTTGTATTCAAAATTGTATTTTGCGTAAGGGTGCTTTTTCTTTTTGTTTTTGTTTTTCTTTGTCTGTTCGTAGTTCTGCGGTTTAATGTAGCTTTCCTGTTTGTTTTCAGCCAGATACACAAAACTGACTAAATAATCAACGTGTAGTTGCTATAGACAAAGGCGTGGTTTTCTGTTATTATATAGTGATATAAGGAACACTTTTAGAAATGGAATGAGAAAGGGTATATGAAAATCACTGTAGTATGCGACGTGCTGGGCGTTGAAAACAACGGAACGACGATCTCAGCAATGAACCTTATCCGCGCCATGGCAAAGCGCGGACACGAGGTCACTGTAGTCTGCTCGGACGAGGACAAAAGAGGAAAAGACGGCTATGTGGTGATGCCGACCCTCAGCCTGGGTCCGCTTAACAATTATGTAAGCAAAAACGGCGTTTCGCTTTCGCGCGCGAACAAAAGGGTGCTTAAGCCCGTTATCCAAAACAGCGACGTCGTTCATGTGATGATGCCGTTCATGCTGGGCACGGCGGCGGTCAAGCTGTGCAAGAAGTATGATATCCCCGTCACGGCCGGCTTTCATATGCAGGCTGAAAATTTTACCAGCCATGTTTTTATGAAGGACAACCCGCTTGCCAATCAAATCACCTACCACACGATATACCGCAATGTTTACCGCCATGTGGACGCGGTGCATTATCCCACCGAATTTATACGCAATGTGTTTGAGCAGGCGGTTCATCACAGGACGAACGGGTATGTGATATCAAACGGCGTGGGCGAGCGCTTCAAGCCTATAAAGATCGAAAAGCCCGCAGAATTTGCCAACAGATTCGTCATCATTTTTTCGGGGCGTTACAGCAAAGAGAAGTGCCACAGCGTGCTTATCGACGCCGCCGCGCTGTCGAAGCACAGCCGCGATATACAGCTGATTTTCGCGGGCGAGGGTCCGTTGAAGCAAAAGCTCAGGGAGCGCGCGAAGAAGCTTTACAACAAGCCGCTGTTCAACTTTTTCCCGCACGACCAAATGCTCAACGTGCTCAACTACGCCGACCTGTATGTGCACCCCGCCGAGATCGAGATAGAGGCGATAGCCTGTATGGAGGCGCTCGCCTGTGGGCAAGTGCCGATCATTGCGGATTCTCCGCGCAGCGCGACCGTTAAATTCGCGCTTGACGAGCGCAATCTCTTTAAAAACCGCGACGCGCAGGACTTAGCCGATAAAATCGACTTTTTCATCAAGCACCCCGATGTGCTTGAGGAGTACCGCGAGCGTTACAAGGGGATAGTAGCGGACTTTTCGCAGGAAGCCTGCATGGATAAGATGGAAAAAATGTTTTACGAGGCTATGAAATGAAGCGCGTATACTACTACAACGACGAGGTGAACGACGATTTCGCGTCCACCAACGGCAAGATAAACAGCGACACGGTGAACGGCGATTATCGCTACAGTCACCCGTCCGTCGGGTGGAAGATAGCTTCGTTTTTCGCTTACCGCGTTTTCGCCACGCCGCTCGTATGGCTTTATACCAAGGTGTGGCTGGGCGTGAGGGTCAAGAACCGCAGGGCGCTGCGAAAGGTCAAGGGCTGCTTTGTGTACATGAACCACACGCAGAACATAGCCGACGCGTTCCTTCCCACCATTTCGGCGTTCCCCAAGCGCGCCTATGTAATCACGGGACCCGAAACGGTGTCTATCAAGGGCATACGCGTGCTGGTTGCGCTGCTGGGCGCTGTTCCGCTGCCCTCGGCGCTGTCGGCTTACCGCAATTTTGAGCATAGGCTTAAAGAGGCTATGCAGGAAAAAGCGGCGGTGTTTATCTACCCGGAGGCGCATATCTGGCCTTACTGCAACTTTGTGCGGAGCTTTCCCGACAAGTCGTTTTCCTACCCCTGCCGCACGGGCTCGCCGGTCGTGGCGGCGGTCACGGTCTATCGTCGGCGCAGGGTGTTCAAAAAGCTTCACCCCAACATAACCGTTTATTTGAGCGAGCCGTTTTATCCCGACCCCTCGCTGCCCGAAAAGCAGGCGCGCAAAAAGCTGCGCGATCAGGCTTATGAGTTTATGTCGCGCACCGCGAAGGAGCATGGCAGCTATGAGTATGTTAAATATATAATGGCTAGCGAGTTATAAGTAATAAGTAATAAGTTATATGCAATAAGTTATAAGTAATAGGTTATAAGTATGTAGGGGTTGGGCTTTGAGCCGGCCCCCTGTTTTTCATTCAGTAAACCCGAGGAGATACACCAACTGCGAGAGGTTTCATAGCCTCTCGTATTTTTTTGCAAAAAACTGGCCCAAAACTCTTTCAAGTTTTGAGCCAGCCCCTTATTATTAAAGCTTCCACTTATACGGTAGGACTCACCTCTTGTAACACTTCCACTTATACGGTAGGACTCACCTCTTGTAGCACTTCCACTTATATGGTAGGACTCACCGCTTTTTATGGAAACCTGTGCTTCCATACGAAGATAAGAAACCTCTTATCTTCAATATTATTATACAGTAAATACTATTTTATGTCAAGCAGAAGAAAAAGAAAAACTACCGATAATACCTGACAGTTTTCAACAAGTGACGGAAAATACTTACGTTCATCTTCCGATGCCTTCCTGCTCGCCTGATGGGTTCAGTACGATTGGAAAGGTTCATCGATCTCCGTCCGACATTCTCTTTTTGATTTGCATAATTGATTAGCGGGAGTACCTTGAGGTACTCCCGCTAATCAATGGTGGAGAATGCTGGACTCGAACCAGTGACCTCTTGCATGTCAAGCAAGCGCTCTAACCTGCTGAGCTAATCCTCCGTATTTGGTCGGAGTG
>ONCY01000023.1 GCA_900316435.1 uncultured Eubacteriales bacterium
ATTATGATTCCATATATAATGATGTAGTTTGTCCTGAAATATGGCGTTTGCTCCGCAATTGCAAAAGCTTTAAAGGCAAAAACATTATCGGTGCGCCGTCGAATCAGGGCGGGCGTGCCTTTCAGCGCATAGAAGCGCCTTAACCGCATCAACGCCGTCGCGGCTTTTAGCCTGAGGGTGATTATATAGAGAGATATAATGAAAAATGGAGGTTAAAAAATGAAACAGAGAATAAAACATTTTTCAAAATCAACCCTGTCCGTCATTTTGGCAGTGTGTATGCTTCTGTCATGCTTTACGGCAGGCATAATAGCCACCGACGCGGCGAAAGCAGAGGCTGAAAAAGTCGGCGCGGCTGTTGACACGGAGAGCGTGGGTGATTACTCAGCTCTCGGCAATATTTTTTATGATAACTCACAGACGAACTGGACAAATGTTTATTGCTTTATCGGTAAAGGCGATTATTTAGAGGCTTATTCGATGACAGCTACCAAAAATCCGAGTGTGTTTACATTGTACAACGACGGCTGGGGAAGCAGAACAAAGCTTTTCTTTGCCGATGCTGCGTCAAGCGACGCGCTTAAAGGCAGCAGCTCTTTAAACACTTCCATTTCTCGTTCAGTCTTAACAGGCGGTTCAACAAACTACACGGATTGGATCACCTGTTCAAATGATGACGCCAGCCATATCTTCTTCCCGGCTTCATCTTCGGGCGGAGCGCTTACCAGAACCTACACAAAGGTTGTCGCGACCGGTGCTTATAATTCCAATCACCCAAGTGCCGGCTATTTTTCAACTACCGACGATGTAATGAACGCTACCAGCACTACCGTACGCACCAGAACATATACAGGACTGGCTGCAGGCACATATGCGATGTATATGGCTAACTATAATAGCGATAGCGGCAAAATCAATAAAATCGGCACAGCTACGGGCTGTACTTTGGAAACAGAAGGAAGCAATCTGCTGATCACCATTACGCAGCCAAGCAATGTTACCATCACTTTTGTTGATGATAGTGATGACGATTTGGATGTAACAGCCACTCCTTTGGAAACCACCCATCCCGTAACCGTTAATATCAGCGGTACAGGTACGGTAACGGCAAACGGCGAAGCCGTAACAAGCGGCAGCTCAATTACCGTAGGTGAGACCACCGCTACATCATTAGAGGCAACCGCGGGTGAAAACTACCATTTCGTGAACTGGACAACTACCGGCGGCGTTGCACTCGGTTCAGCTGCTAATGAGGCGAGTAACAGCATAACAGCGTCCGCTGACGGCGCAACTTTAACAGCAAACTTTGCCGAAAACACAAAGTACAACGTTACAAGCGTTTCAGGCGGCACTGTTGACAGAAATCCCGCGCAATACTATGAGGGAGAAACGGTCACCATTACTCCCACGGTAACAAGCGGAAAAACCGTAGCTTCCGTTACCGTAACAAAAGCGGGCGGCGGCACTGTGCAGGCACAAGCATCCGGCGACAACTATACCTTCCAAATGCCGGCGGATAACGTTTCCATCGTAGTAACGCTCAGGGATCTTGCCACCATTACCGTTACAACCTCGGCAAGCCCTTCCGACAAGGGTTCGGTTACTCCTGCATCCGGCACTACTTACACGGAAAACGATACGATAACCTTTACCGCAACTCCGCTTGCAGGCAAAACCTTTGACCATTGGACGGTTACTGAGGGCAATGGTACACCCGAAACCCGCAGTGAAAGCACGTTCACTCAGATCGCAGGTGCTGAAGACATCACCGCCACCGCGTACTTTGTTGACGGCTATACGGTTAATGTTACAATTGACGATCCAACCCACGGCACAGTTGAGGGAGTAAGCCACCCGGTTGCCGCTGCCGGTCAGGAAATCACCGTTACATGGAACACAAAAGCCCTTTGGAAATACAAAGAGCTCAGGGATTCGAATAATCAGTTGGTCACTACTCCTACTCTTATATCCGCTTCAAGCACCGAAATCAAGTTTACAATGCCTTCTGCAAATGTAAATTATACGATCATTACAGAATCAAAGATTTCGTCTTCAACTTATAAGTATTATGGATATGACTACAGTTCAGAGAAACTTAATACAGTAACCGGGTTTAATGGAATTGCTTTTAGTGAAAGCTATATTGGCGATGACACCACAAAAAAATTCTCGTATATTTATATAGATCGCAGCAGTGATACTAATACTCAGCAAAGCTTCTCGGTTGAAAATACAGCCGCTGCGGTTGATGTAAATACAATTTATTTTGAGGACACCGCAAATTGGGGCAGTGTTCATGCATATTTCTTTAATAGCTCGGGAAGCAGATTGTTAGCAACCGGTCAAACAGACGGAAATGCTGATATTTCTATGAACAATATTCAGTGCGATAACAATGGTCATAGTGTTTACGCTGTAACTGTTCCTCCAACAGCTGTAAAAGTTCAATTTTTAAAAGAAAACAATAATGACAGTCCCAAAACAAACATAATAGATTTATCAACAAGCTATAACTTCTATTGGAACAGTGGTGGAACGGCAACGCCTGCTAATAGCACCAAATATCCAAATGTTTTGCACCACTATTTATACGATAACTGGAATAATGATCAGGTATCCAGCACAAAAGGTGTTGATGTATATAATAACGGAAAAAAATATGGTTCAAATATTAATTTGAATAGTTCTAATTTCCAGTATTGGTTATCCGGTGGAAATAACGCGAAGAATCTTAAAGTCGCTAATGTTCAAAACAGCAATAAGGTTCCCTATTACCTCGTCGTTTACTATCCTCAGACAGATTACGGCACTGTAAATGGAGTGACAATTGATCTTTCAGGTGTCAAACACCCCGTAATCGTCGCTCAGACCTTCCTGCCCGGCGAAAAACCCGACCCGGTTGTTGTAACCAGCGTCAAGGTTGTTGCCAAGGACGGCGCGGTTCGCCGCTACGGCGCTTCGCGTAACCCCGGCAGCGACCAGGATTACTCAACCTTTGAAAAGCACGCCGACACATATTTGACTAATTCAGCTTACAACGCCGATCCCGATTACTCAACCGAGAGAAAGGGCTATGGTTCCAGCGACACATATGACTATGCCTCAAAGGTTGAAAAGGGCACGAAGATCTACTTCAAAACGACCGTGGATTCCTCAAAGCGCGGTACATATTACGTCAAGGCATTCAGCATAAACGGCGTTGTTTATGACTTGCTTACCGCTAATACCTCAACCGGCGAATATACAGGCAGCTTTACTATTCCGCTCGATTACGACAGAGATTATGTGGAAATCACCCCGATTTACTACTTTGTAAATCCGGGCGCCACTGTCCGCTTTACCGTTCAGGGCTACGACAAGACCGTTATGGACTCCGGCTGGGGCAACACGCTCTATGTATATCCCTATTGGTCGGGCTTAAGCAAAGCCAATAACGGCTTCGGCGGCTATCCCGGTCAGCCCATGATTTTCTACAAGGGCGAATATTTCATCGAAATTCCTGTTACCTACAACGGCAAAACCGTAAAGGGTATGACGCTCAACAACGGCTATTGGGACGACATCCACTACAAGGTAGTACATGAGGTCAGCAAGCACCATCAGACCTACGACTACGACGATTTCTATAAGATTTACAAGGAATATCCCCAATACCAGGATTCTCATACCCAGGCTCAGCGTCGCATTATCTGCTCGTTTAAATTCAGAACAAAGAAGAACAACGACAAGCCAAGCACGGTAACTCCCTCAAATTACGAGACAGGTACAGGCAACGGCTGGGAAGTTCTTACAAACTACGAAGGCAAGCCCGTTGATATCTTCGGCAAGGAGCTAAACTATACGGTTGCAGATATTGAAGCGATGAACCACGAAAATCTTGTTCACGTTATTTCTCAGGACTATAAGCAAAACTGCGCCGGTCACTACGCTACAGAATGGGCTGTTTACGGAACAGATAAAAAATATAAGGAACAAATAATTCCCTCGGCGCTGACAATTAATGAGGCAAATATCGGACACTATCTCGGTCTCAGAACATCAGCCGGTTATTCCACCAGTCAGGTTAAGTCGTATATGAACGACACCTACGGTTCTTCCACCGCTGAATTTGCAGATGAGTACGTTGCACTTGACAGCCTCAGAGATACCCCCGCAATGATTACTTACGAAAAGTCAATCTGGGGCGGCGACGATCCGGCTGAGCGCTGCGACGCGCGCTGGTACTGGTCGTACACAACCGCAACCGTAAACGCAAATATGCGCGTAGCAGTTTCTACAGACGGCGGTACAAGCTTTCCGATTGACGGATCCGACCCGCTTGCGAATAATGAGGTTCCTCCCATCACAGGCGCAAACGTTTCGTTCGGCAGCACTGCTTCAACAAAATCGCACGTCTTATCAAATCAGGCAGTCGATTCTACTGTTACTCTAAGCGCTGATTCAGTTAAAACAAATAACGGCAACACATATACCTTTGTCGGTTGGTACGCGGTGCGTGAGGGCGTAGCCCAGTTCGTAGGCACAGACCCGAGCCAGAGCAATATCCCGTTGACCTCTAACGTTACCTTTGAGGCTCGCTATGTAAAAACCACCAAGGGCGCCTTTACAATAGGTCACCTTGTTCATCCCGCTTCCACGGGCGAAGGCACGGTTACTATTTCCGCTCAGCTTAAGGTTGACGGCTCAAATTCCGGTTCGGCAAAAACCGCTACCAACGGCTTTGTTGATTTCACAGGTCTTACTTACGGCGGCAAGCAGACAATCGAGGTTACCCTCAGCTCAACGCCCACCGGTGTCAGCACATTTGAGAACTTTTACGCTACACTTTCCGACCTGCTCAGCGGCTACAGCGCCGATTATATCACCGGCCTGACAATTAATACAAGCGGGGCAACCAAGACAGCCACCTTTACGATCGCGGTTGATAAGCTGTTTAAAGTAAATAGCCAGACCGATATAACCCAGGCGGTTACGTCAATGACAAACTACTCCAAGTTTGTCATTGACGACGTTGAACTTGATGTAAACATTGTGTTTACCTTCCCTGTTCGCTATTATTCAAACAAGAACTATGAGATCAAGCACGTTAAGATCACCAAGGATGAGCACCTGCTCTACTTCCCGAACGCCGCGACAATCACAACGTTGACTCCAGCTTATGTCTTGTCAAAGGCGCCCTATCAGAGCATTTACAGAAAAGAACCTATTGTATGGGGCACACCGACAATTAGCGGATTAAACGCAACAACAGTTGGTACTGCGGCAGATAAACCAACCGTAACCGCAGTTGTTGATAACGGCAGCGGTGAAACCACAAGATATACAGCTAACTATCTTGCCAACTTTGAGGAAGCAAACAACACAAGGATCAACTATTTCAACAAAGAAAATCTTGATCCGCCTCAGTATTTCCAGTATTGGAATATTTACAAGGCCAAGGAACAGGGTTCTCCCGATAAACAACCTGTTGCGATTTGCTTCTCCGAACACTTCAACTACGCGGGCTTCGAGGATTACTATGTTGAGGCAGTTTACGGTGACACAGCTGTTACAAACAGACAGGAATTGGTAACCGGACTTACAACAAACGCTTCGCTGCTTTCACTTACCCGCAGCCACTGGAACAACACAACAGACGGCCAAATTGACGAGGGTGAGAAATATAATCTTGCAAATACCGAATACGACCGTATTTATGTTGACTTTGTCCTGTCATGGGCAAACGACGGCAACCTTGTAAATAAGGACAGTAAGACCTTTGGTTACAGGCTGACATATATTGACGAGGACGGCACAACCAAAAACATTGATAAAACCATAGACAAAACAAAGGTTGATGAAAAGAACCGCATTGAAGTTGCCTATGGTATTGAAAACACTCTCAAAAACGCAAGTGCAACCAGAACATACACCGTCACCCCGACAATCGACGGAACCCCGGTGGGTACGGCTTCTCAGTCATTCTGTCTGTATGATGTTGGTTATCAGCAGGCCAAATGGGCAAGATAAGGAGGATTGCAAATTGAAAAAAGATTATCTTTCCCCTGAGTTTGATTTTTATAATCTCAGTTTTCAAAGTGTCTTAAGCAGCATAGTTGATGTTAGTAAAAATGAGCACGGTTCGGAAGATTATAATGACGATGATACAGGCGATCTTTAATTAAAACATCACGAGTTATCCGGCAGGCGTTTTTAAAGGCGCCTGCCGGAATAAAAGGAAACAAACAATGAAAAAGTGTTCTACTTTTATTTTGACCATAAGCCTTGTAATACTCTCGGTTTTTTCTGTTAACGCTTCAGGCTTTAAAGACGAGCTTGGATTCACTTACGAAAAAGATACTTCGGGTAATCTTGCGGTAATCGGCTATGACGGAATTGAGATGGATGTTCCGCCGTCATATTACGCGTATCCTATCACCTCTATTAAGTACATGGCGTTTATGGATAACACCGCGTTGGAAAGCCTCAGCTTCGAGAATGCTATTAATCTGAAATCTATAGGGTTATATTCGTTTGCAGGCTGCACTTCACTTCAAAGCGTGAATATACCGTGGGGCATTTCAAATATCTCTACAGCTGCCTTTAAGGGCTGTACCGCGATGACCGAAGTGGGTTACTACAGCAATGGCGGAAAAGTAAGCAACGAGTGCTTCAGTGGCTGTACCGCTTTGAATGAGGTTGCTCTCGGCGAATACATTACAACAATCGGTAACTTCGCCTTTGCAAACTGCACGGCGCTTGAGTATCTTGAGCTTCCTGCTTCCGTTACCGCAATAGGAAACAACGCTTTTCTCAACGACGAAAACCTCACCCTCGGCGTATACTACGATTCTTTCGCTCAGACCTACGCAGAGGAAAACAACATTCCTTATGTTATTATCGACGGCGTTAAGCTCGGCGACGTTAACGGCGACAAAATCGTAAACATCAATGATGTTACGGCAATTCAGAGTCATCTTGCCGAGATGAAAAAGCTGGACGGAATTTTTCTTAAAGCGGCGGACACCAATCGGGACGGCGAAGTAAAAATAGACGACGCCACAACACTGCAAATGTACCTGGCCGAATATGAGGTTCAGTATCCTATTGATGAGGAAATGGCCAAATTATAACAATTCCATGGGGCGGTATTCCGCCCGTTTACTTCCATTTCATCCCTCGGGGCTTTATACCTCGGGGGATAAAATTTTGCCATGAAATAACCCTCCGCAAGTCGTCAGACAAGCGGAGGGGATACTTATTTGATAAATTCAGTTATTGCGTCGGCGGTCTGTTTTTGCTGTTCTTCACGGGTTATGGTCGCGTCGCCATCGCCCGACTGTTCGCCGTAGTTGCCGAAGTTCGCGTGGTTTCCGCCCATTATAATCACTTCCTTAAAGCTTTTCGGACGGTTAGGAGCGGCATTTTTATAGGCATCTTTGTCGATCACCTTGTCCTCGCTGCCGTAGATTGATAGGAGCGATAGATCATCACCGAGCTCCGAGTTCGGATACGCGGCAAGCAGCACAACGCCGTCAACTTTTTCGGAATTATTTGAGGCGTAAGACGAAGCCGCAACGCCGCCCATCGAGTGCCCCGAAACAAAAATATGCTTGTAGTTGTATTTGCCTATGATCCTGTCGGCGGCATTAATATCAAATAACGCGAACCTGAGCGGCGGCTTTACAATAAAGCAGTCAATTCCGCTGTCGGCGAGCTTTTTCATCAGCGGAAGATACGCCTCGCTGTCGACCTTAGCGCCGGGGTAGAAGATAAGCGCTGTGTCCTCACCGTAGCCGTCAATAAAATACGCGCCGTCGATCTCTGACACGCTTTTATCATTAAGCAAAGCCAGAGAGCTTTCATCAGCCGAATAGTGAATGCTGAAATATATGCCGCACGCGGCAGCGATAATAATCAAGCCCGAAACAATACCGATCAGCACATGAAGCGCCATAGGTATCTTTTTCTTCATTTTGCGTCTAATCAGTCCGCTTACCAAAAAGCAAAGCCCGAATACAGCTATAACGCCTACAATCGCTAAAATAATGTATTTCATAAAGACCTCTGATTTATCAATATAATATGATTCAATTATAGCTTATGCGGCAAAAGAAAAAAAGCCCCAAAATTATAAAAAAACAAAATCTTCAGATAGACTTTAGATTGCGGGTGTATAATAAAGCTGTAAATCGGAAAAAGCCGCATCAAGGAGGAGTAACCGTGAAAAAATTATTAGCCTTAACCATTGCTCTGACAGTCTTTGTTACATCTGCAAGCGCCTGCTCAAAGAAAGAGGAGTCGTCCGACCCTGCTCCCGAAAAAAAGGTTGAGTATACTAAAAAAGAAGTCAACGCATATCCGCTGGGCGAAAAAGAGCCGCTTGTGTTCAGCTCGCTTTTCCGCGAGGATTTGCCCGATGTTCCCATTATCAGCGCCGAGGATTACCTTAACCAGTTATTTACCGAAAAAATCAGCGTCAAAAAGGGCGATAACGGAACCGTTACATTTACAAACGCAGGTTTTACCATGACAATGGATTCCGAAAATGACACCGTTTCAAGCGACTGTATTGAATGTTTTGTACTTGCTAACCATAAAGCTTATTCCGATGACGCCGAAGCCGATTATATCAAAGAAAAAGGCGTTTCCACCGAGGATGAGATAAAGCCGTTTTCATTGGATTTAAGCAAGTATGATATCGATATCGCAGAAAGCGACGGCATGGTATACCTTCCGTTCTGTACGCTGGGCGATTTATTTGCCGACACAGGCAGCGGCTTGCTCTATAAAAACGGCGAGCTGTTCTTTAAAAGCGCCGAGGATACTATGAATGCAAGCGGAGGTCAGGGCAAGCTTCAAGATACCCGCACAAAAGAAATGGCGGACTTTTGTTACCGCGAGCTGTGCATGACGATGGATACCGTGTACGGAAAGCCTCCGATAGCCGCGCTCGCCGACAGTATCCGCGAAAAAGGCTTTGACAAAACCCTTGACACCTTCAACAGCGTTACTCCGCAAATCAAAAAGCTTATCAAGTCCGAAAGCACCAAGGACTACTGCAAAGGCATGAGGCTGCTCAGCTATTATTTGAACGACGGCGGCCACACTCAAATGGATTACGGTCTGCAGCGCATGGATGAAAAATACGGCGTTTTGAACACCGCCGAGGTTGCAAAAGAGCTGCTTGACGAATCTGATCCCGAGTATGCGGCTATATGCGACAATTACAGCAAGTACATCGAAACAAAAGCGCTGAGAAGCAGCCTGGTTGCCGACAAGAGCAACGCTTATGATAAGCTTGAATGTGTGATTTCGGGCGGCAGAACAAACCTTTACCGTTTGGGCGATACGTATTTCTTCGACTTCAACGCGTTTGAAAATTCGATTATAGAGCCATTTAAAAACGCTCTCGACTATGCCAAGGAAAACAACGGCAAAAACTTTGTAATTGACTTAAGCACCAACGGCGGCGGCAGCGATTATGTTGTAAACTACATGCTCTCCGTAATGCTCGGCAATGACACACACCGTCACCAAAGCATCGCTTCCGGCAGCACCTTTACCCCGAATATTCTTGTCGACAAAAACCTCGACGGCATATTCGACGAAAAGGACGACGCCGTGTCCTACGATTTCCGCTTTGCGATTATTACCTCGCAGTACTCCTATTCTAACGCCAACTGCATGCCCTGTGCCGCTCAGGAGAGAGGAGTAGCAATACTCGGCGAAAAGAGCGGAGGCGGCTCGTGCGTAGTTTCCGCGCGTTACGCTCCCGAGGGCAACATGTACGTTATCTCGGGCACCTCGCACAACATTCATCCCGACGGGAGCTATGTTGACGACGGAACAAATCCCGATACAGCTCTCCAGGGAGCCGAAAAGAGCTACAGCGGCTTCTATGATTTCGACGCGATCAACAAGGGTATTGACGCATTCTACAGTAAATAAATGGGGTTTATGATGAAATATATAAAAAGAATTGCCGCGTGCATATTGTCGGCGGCGGTCTGTGCTTCGCTGCTTACCGCCTGCGCCGACAGCAGTTCCAAAAGAACCGAAAGTACCGAAAGCAGCGCCTCGAAAAGCAAAACCATGCATACGCTGTATGTAAGAGATGAGTTCAAGAGCAAAGAAGTTACCGTGACCTTTGAAAACACCTCAAACGGCGAAACCGAAAAGGTAAAAATGGGAAAGCTCAGCGAAAGTGACGATTACTTCCTCTTTTCGTGCGAGGGCGACGCCGCGCTTTACAACAGGGTTTATATAACTCATGACGACTCGGAACTGCTGGGCGTGGCGTTCAACAAATACGTCAGCGGCTGGAGCATTTCAAGCTACGGTATCGTCCCTTACACCGAGGGAGAGGAGCCTTTGGAAAGCGTCGATTTCAAAACCGAAACCTTTGATTACAATGGCAGTAAAAAGGAAGTTTACATCTGGACGCCAAAGGGCTACGACCAAAGCTCCAAAGAAAAATACTCAACGGTCTACCTGCTTGACGGCGAATCAAAGCTCAGTCCCGATTTCTCATACGGTAAAAGCTACGGCTGCTGGTATGCCCCTGTAAGCGTTACAAGCATGATGGTGCAAAGCAATAACAAGGCAATTATCGTTGCGATTTCAAATTCAGAGGAAACACGTTACGACGAGCTTGTACCCGACATCGGAGAGCTTGTGTCGGACAGCACCTTCAGTTCGGCTAAGCAGGGCATACCGTTTTGTGAATTTGTGGTCAACACCGTGGTGCCGTTTGTAGAGAAAAACTACAACGTCTATACCGACGCTGCCCACAATTCAATCGGCGGAAGCTCCCTTGCAGGGCTTGAATCGTTTTATATCGGCATGGAGCACCCCGAAAAGTTCGGCGCAGTAGGCGCGTTTTCGCCGACCTTTGGCGCTATCAATTCCTCAAGCTGGATGGAATACCTCGGCAAAAAGAAGCTTGACGAAAGCTCACCCTTTATCTATTTTTATTCCGGCGACCCGCAGGATAACGAGTGGAGCGCAAAGGGAATGATAAAATGCCTTCAGCAATTAAACTACCCGGCCTCAAAAATGGCATATACAAAATATCCCCGAGGTATGCACACAGTACCGTACTGGCGCAACATCTTTCCCGAATACCTCGAGGCGGCGTTTGATAAAAAAGTAGCGGCGCTTGAGGGCAAGCCCATGCTCGACGAAAACGAAACGATCCCGCTTGATTATGCCGAATAAATGTATCGCAGTAATAAAACCTCAGCAAGACCGGATTGGTATTTTGCTGAGGTTTTTGGCGCGTTAGCCTGTCAAATAAATCTACCATTTTACCACAACGCCCATAAGCATTTTGCGGCAGTAGGGGCACTGATAATGCTCGTTCACCGCGCCGACGATCGGGCCGCCGCAGTTGGGGCAGGTGTCCTTGACTATGTGTTTTGCAAGCATGACCTGCAAGGTTCCGCCGTGCTTTTCAATAGAGCAGTTTTTAAGATATCCAAGGCGTATAGAGCGCCGTATTGATTTTACGATTCTCTTTGGGTCTTTTGTAAGCCTAATAGGAATCAACTTCAAATCAACGGTAGGGTTTTTGCATTTAGCAAAAAATTTGGCGCAGCTGTTTGCGTTAATGGCGGCTCTGAGGCGCGAAATCATAATGCACAGCGGAATCAGCGTTATCGCCATGATAACAAGCGCAAAAATGATGGTATCCATCATGCCTTGTTTTTCCAGTAAAACGCTGTTGTTACGCAGCTTGCCCTGAAGGATCAGTTTTGTGAAATATTTTTCATCGTTGTATTTTTGAATCATATCAATAGCCATAAAACCATTGATCAGCAGTATTGCCAGTGAAATGCACAGCACAATGATTTGCCCCTTGATTCTGCCGATGAGTCCTTTTTTAGTGTAAAAATCAGGGCGGCGCACTCCTTGAGAAACTGAGCTTGAAATGCTGTAAACACGGTTGTCTGTCAGAACGCGCGCAAAAAGGTCAGACCCCTGACAATAGGGGCAGACGCCCGTAAAGTACACGCGCTTTTCAATAGCTGCGCCGCAGTTGCGGCACTGGCACAGAGCTTTTTTGCTGTAAAGCTCAAGCATACGTTTGTTGTCGCGTTTAATAGCGCGCACATTTTTCATATAAATCGGTCGAATAACAGAGAACTGCAGCTTAACGAGCGAGGCGCTCATGCCCGTTACGTCGGCAAGCTCCTCATAAGTTACATATCCGTCCAGATCTCCCTCAAAATAGTTTGAGTAAAATTCTGCATTGAAAATTGCGCGCCGCGAAACCAGTGCGCCGATTAAAAGGATAAACCCGAGAATCAGATTGAATACCGACGGCGAAGTTGCCTTTGCGTTTGCAAAGGTGTTCCAATCGTCTATGTAGGTCAGCCGCAGCGACAGCAGGACAAAACCTCCGAACATTATCAGCAAAGCGCCGAGAATAAGCAGAATTATGTTTTTTACTTTAAGAAAGCTTATAAAACCCGATTTTAAATACATATTTCTCTCCAAAATATCAGTTTTACGAACAAATTTTATTATAGCACCGCAAATTATTTTTGTCATCATTTTTAAGACATAAACATTCCTGATTTCACATAAAGCAATTGTTGATATTTCCCTTTATTTGTGATACACTTAATCCGTAACCACATAAAAGGAGATGTAATTATGGAGTTGATTCAGAGCTTTTCCGTAGACCATATGCGCATAGTGCCGGGCATTTATCTCAGCCGTCAGGACAATGTCGGCGAGGGCACGGTAACAACCTATGATATCAGGCTTAAAAAGCCCAACCGCGAGCCTGTGATAGACGTTGCGGCGATGCACTCGCTCGAGCACATAATCGCGACTTACCTTCGCAACGATCCCGACTGGAAAGACGAGGTCATCTACTGGGGACCTATGGGCTGCCTTACGGGCTTTTACCTTATCTTAAAGGGCAGCCGTTCTCCGCGCGAGGTTTACGGTCTGCTGCTTAACGCCTTTAAGTCGGTTGACAGCGCCGATTCCGTTCCGGGCACCGCGCCCGTAAACTGCGGTAATTATCTTATGCATAACCTCGGCATGGCCAAATGGTACGCCGCGGAGTTTGCCGAATATCTTGAGGAGAACCGCGATAACAATGAGATTTTCGAGTACCCCAAAGCCGAGCGTCTTGTAACCAACGACGGTCAGCATTTCTTCGATTCGTAAAATATTTTGAATGCGCTTGCTTCGGCAGGCGTATTTTTACTGTATAGGATGCAATGTCACATTGCTGTCCTGTTTTTGTCCCGTTTGACATGATAGAATAAAGTCACAACAGGGGACAAACTCCTCTGAATCTCATACAAGGAGTGATAGTTGTGACAAAAATCGAAGTGATCAGAGCAACGCAGGAATGGCAGCAGGCAGGCGCTTATTATGTGCGCATTCAGGGAATGGATCGCAAATATCACATCCCGCTCAGAGAAGAATTTGACGAGCACGACGGAGGAAAGAGCAAATACATTGTTCTTACCGAGGACGGCTATTCCTTCGCCACCTGCAGATTCTATGAGCTTGACGACAACTGCGTCATGATAGGACGCGTGGTAGTTCTTCCCGAATACCGCGGAAAGGATTTCGGCAGCAAAGTGATAAAAGAAGCCGAAAAGTGGATCGAGGAATCGGGATACACAGATATCTATCTCGACGCACGGCTTGTCGCAATAGGCTTATACGAGAAGCTGGGCTATGAAATTACAGATGATGAAATCATCTACAGCTCACGCTTTGAGTGCAAAAGAATGCACAAACAATTGAAAAAAACAGCCTGACGGCAGCTCTTTTTCGGAGTTGCCGATTTTTTGTTGAACAAACTGTAAAAAAGTAGTATAATCTAATTTAGGTGATACTATGGACGGAATAAAAAAGGTTTTATCTCATAACGCGGTGCGCGTGCGGCAGTACGCGTTTTCGTTTGTAAAGTGGATTCTTTTTGCGGCGCTTACGGGCGCGCTGGGCGGCGGAATAGGTACGGCGTTCAGGTACTCAATCAACTATGTTACCGATTTGAGGCTTGACACCCCGTGGCTGTGCTATCTTTTGCCGCTGGGCGGCCTTGTGATTGCCTTCTTATACAGGGTTACAAAGCTGTCTGGTCACGCCGACACAAACCTTATCATCAATTCCGTGCGCACCGACGGAAAGCTCCCGATACTGCTCGCTCCCGTAATATTTGTTTCTACCATAATAACCCACCTTTTCGGCGGTTCGGCAGGACGTGAGGGAGCGGCGCTTCAGCTTGGAGGCACTATCGGCAGCTTTATCGGCAGGGTGTTCCGCTTTAATGAAAAAGATATGCACATGGCTATTATGTGCGGAATGAGCGGACTTTTTTCCGCACTTTTCGGCACTCCCGTAACGGCGGCAATATTCGCGATGGAGGTTATTTCCGTCGGAATAATGTATTACAGCTCGTTTGTGCCGTGCATGGTTTCGGCGCTTACGGCGTTCTGGGTGACCGGGATGTTTGGCCTTCAGCCTGTAGAATACGTCATTAAAAACATTCCCTCGCTTGAAATCCCAAATGTTCTGCTCACTGCGGTTATCGGCGTTGGCTGTGCGCTTGTAAGCATTCTGTTCTGTCTTGCGCTTGAATGGACGCACAAGCTCGCCGCAAGGTTCTTTAAAAACGAGTACCTGAGGCTCAGCGTCGGCGGAACGGCAATTGTCATCATGACGTTTTTTATCGGCACAAGGTATTCGGGCTCGGGCACCAATATTATTGACCAAGCGCTTGTCGGCGGCGATGTTTTGCCATATGATTTCATTTTAAAAATAATCTTTACCGCAATCACTATAGGTTTTGGCTACAAGGGCGGCGAAATCGTCCCTACGCTGTTTATAGGCGCCACCTTCGGCTCTCTTGTCGGAAGCTTAATAGGGCTTCCGCCCGCGTTTTCGGCAGCTGTCGGAATGATAGCCCTGTTCTGTGCGGTTGTAAACTGTCCAATCGCCTCAATCATTCTTTCAATTGAAATGTTCGGCTCTCAGGGCATTGTAATGTTTGCCGTAGCCGTATGCATAAGCTTTATGCTTTCAGGTTACTACGGTCTTTATACCGGGCAGAAAATCATTTACTCAAAGCGCAGAACAAGATTCATTAACAGAAACGTGAAGTGAATAAAGCCAAAAGTAACAGCGGCTCCGTTTTTGGAGCCGCTGTCTTTGGTGCAGTGCCGTGTATATTTTATTTTATATACTTCCCTCAGTTCTTAACGATTTCAACCCAGTAGAACGGTGAGTACCCGTGGGTGTATCTGTTGATGTGATAAGCGCCTGTGTCGTAGCTGAAAACATTTGCTACGCTGTTGTAAGCGTCCTTGCTGCTTGTCTGTAAAATGTCCAGTGTCTTGTCCGATGTGGGGCTTGTAACGCCGATCCTTGAGTTGGGGCCGATCGCGCCTTGAAGAATGAACATGCACTTTGAAGTTTTGTTTTCTCCGAGGAAGAAGTTTGAAGCGGTGCCGTTTGACAGTCTGTTGTCGATAACGGTGATCTTGCCGTAGAGGAAGGGGTCGCATGATGAAGCAGCTCCCTTTTGAGCGTAAATGCCGCCGCCTGCGTTTTTAGCTTCGTTGTTTGTTACGCTTATATCTCTGAGGTTCAGGTAGTTCATCGAGTCGCAGTAAACCGCGCCGCCGTTGTTGCCCGAGTAGTTACCGCTGAAATTTGAGCTTGAAATGTCTATTTTAGCATTGCTGTCGCTTCCTATGTAATCCGCGCAAACCGCTCCGCCGTTGTTATTGGCTCTGTTGTTTGTAAACGTGCTGCCTATAATTTCCGTATTGCCCTTGCAGTAGATTGCGCCGCCGCTTTCAGCCGAGTTGTTTGTGAATTCGGTGTAGAGAATGCTGAGAAGGCGGTATTTTACCCAAGAGGTATTTTGGAAGTAAACAGCGCCGCCTGCTGTTGAGCTATTGCCGTCAAATTTGCAGCTGCTGATATTTACATTAGCCGTGTCCGCCCAAACAGCCGACTTGCTGTTATGTGAGAATACGCAGTTTTTAATGTTTGTATCGCTGTCGTCAATGATAATTCCTGAGCCCTTTGCGTTCCTTACGGTTACGTTGTTAACGTTAAGGCTGCCGCCTTTTGTTGTTATTCCGCCCAATGCCGAGGGATTGCCGCTTGTGTTTGTGATGGTGAGGTTTGATTTTTCAGCGACAATGTCAAGGCTTCGCGAATTTGATTCGGAGATTGAATGTCCGTTAAGGTCAAGGGTTAAGGTCTGTCCGTTTACATACAGCGAGCCGTTTTTAAAGGCGTTATTTTCCTTATAGTAGAAAATGTCGCTGTTAAGCTGATCGCTGTTCCAGTCCTTGCAAAGCTGTATTGTGCCGCCTTTGAGTACAACCTCTGCCCAAGCGTCCGCCATTGAGAATTTTTCGGTTGTTTTTCCGTTAATTGTAACGTTGGCAACGGTCAGGTTGTTTACGGTGTCGGAAATTTTAAGATACTGCTGTCCAACCTTTTTTGCCTCTACGGTGTATAAATCCATTCTGTTCTTTACTGACGCCTGCAGGCTGTTCTTTGTATCCAGGTCGATTTTGCCGTTTTTATAATTGAGCTCGGCAAGGTCGTACTCCGCTTTCAAACCTGTAATAATGTTGGTGTAGTAAAGCGCGTACTGTTCAATCAGCAGCCGGTTAAAGTTAGCGCTGTCCTTTTTTACGAGAGCCGCGTCACAGTTATTGGAGTCGTCCTGCTTTGAAAGCTCAAGGTATTGACTGAAGGTGGGAAGTCCCTTTATTCCTGCCTGGCCGTCAGAAATAAGATTGGTTAAATCTCTGAAGTCCTTAATGAAATCAGCATTACCTGATGTGAATTTGATAATGTTTTTATAATCCTGAGCGCAGATTTTCTTTTCGTTAAAAAGCTTTATCTGGCCTATAGCTTCCTCGTTGTAGCCTTTAACGCTTGTCAAAATCCTTGCCATATTCTGCAGCTTTTCAATGCTTGCAAGAGCCTTGATCTGCATTGTCTGTTCGTTGTAGTGCTGATCCATCTTCTGTGAAAGCTCGTTTAAGAAATTGATAATGTCCTGAGTGGAAGGCTGAGGTTTTTGGATTGACTCGCCGTAAAAGGTTTTAAACGCTTCCAAAAGTCCCGCTGATATAATTCCCGCCACGGGGTATGATGTGGTAACAACTCCGACAATCGCTTCCGCGCCTTTAAATAATCCGCTGATTGCAACGCTTTCGCCGTCGTTTTTTCCGCCTTTAACGGGAATAACAATTGTCTTTGTGGTAGGTACAATCGCAATTGTTTTTGTCTGTGCCTCGGGAACGGTTGCCGCGCTTGCCGATTTAATCGAAACCGCGGTGCCTGCCGATACCATCATAAGTCCTGTCAGCATTGCTGCGATAATTCTTCTGGTTCTGTTAGTGTTGTTATTGGTTTTCGTCATTGTGATCCGCTCCTTATTGTTTATTTGAGGTGTTTCCCTCTGTTGTGATTACAGTATACATAACCGACTGCAACAGAAGTACAACAAAAAACAGGTGTTTTTAAAAAATTTTAAAAATATTTGCATTTTTTTTAATCTGGGTTAATATGTAGTCGTAAACAAGTTTAAGGAGTGCTTAAAATGGCGATTTCAACGCGGATCAATCATCTTTGGCGCAGATACAGGTGGATAATGCCGATGAGCTTTTTGCTGTCGCTTGTGTTTTTCATATCGGCAGTGGTAATGTGCCGTCTTCGCGGCTTTTCCGATATGGATCCGCGCTTTGTTTTCAGCCTGGGAGCGGATATTATAAGCCTTTCCGTCTGCGCCGTGCTGCTTTACAGCCTCGGTCAGGACAAGGATGGTTCAAGCGAATATATGCGCACGTTTGCCCTGCTGATATTCTCAGTATCGGCGGTGCTGTTTTTTGACGCGGCGTGGATCATGGTTGACGGCATAAAGGAGCTGAGGGTGTGGAATCTGATAATATGCGTACTCAGTTTTGCCGTTGCGACGTTTCTCATTTTGTTTTTCTGGCGCTACATCGCCGCGGCGCTTAAGCTCGGCGGACGGTTCGGCAGAGCCGCAAACGTAATAATGAACATTCTGTTTCTTCCGTCGCTGATTATGTGCTTTGTCAATTTCTATTATCCTCTGTATTTCAGCGTCAGCGCTGACGGCTCCTATTACCGTGAAGCGATGTTTCCGCTCAGTCAGGTATATTTTGCTGTGGGCATGATAATCGCTTTGATAGGATTCTTTGTGTCAAAGGTTCCCGTTAAGGAGAGGCTTATCGCGGCGTCGTTTGTGCTTATTCCCGCCGCTAATCAGGTTATTACGCTTAACTCCTTTGAGCTGTCAACCGAATACCCCGCAATGCTTATTTCAATTGTGTTGGTGTTCGGAGTGCTTGTCGTCAACCGCGAAAAGGAGCTAATCGAAAAGGAAAAGGAGCTTTACGAAGCAAAGGTCAGTGTTATGGTAAGCCAGATTCAGCCGCATTTTATGTATAACGCGCTCACGTCAATCGCCATGATGTGCTCAATCGACCCCGACACTGCACAGGAGGCGACCGTCGCCTTCGCAAAGTATCTGCGCGGAAATATGGACTCGCTTAAGCAGACAGCTCCCGTTGAGTTTAAACAGGAGCTTGAACACCTGAAAAAATACTTATATATTGAAAAGCTGCGCTTCGGCGACATGCTCAATATCGAATACGACATTCAGGCGACGGATTTTGTACTGCCTCTGCTCAGTATCCAGCCGCTTGTAGAAAATGCCGTAAAGCACGGCGTCGGCATGGCTGAGGACGGCGGCACGGTAAAAATTTCGACGCGCGAAACGGCAACTGTCTTTGAGGTAATAATAACCGACGACGGAGTGGGCTTTGACACTGCCGCCGAAAAGCCGAATGACGGCCGATCACATGTGGGAATGGAAAACACAAAGCGCCGCATAGCAGAAATGTGCGGCGGAGAGGTTAAAATAGAGAGCACAGTCGGCAAAGGAACCGTAGCGACTGTGATATTGCCTAAGGAGGGACAGCATAGTGAAGATACTTTGTCTTGACGACGAGCCGCTTGCGCTTAAAATGCTGCAAATTTCAATTGAAAAGGTCAAGCCCGACGCGCAGGTATTGGCGTTTTCCAAACAGAAGGAGCTGATAGCCGAGGCTGAGGCAAATGGGTGCGACATTGCCTTTCTCGACATCCACATGCGCGGAATGACCGGCGTTGAGGTCGCTAAAAAGCTAAAGGAAATCAATCCCAAAATGAACATTATTTTCGTCACGGGCTTTTCCGAGTACAAGGGTGACGCCATGGATATGAAGGCGTCGGGCTACATTATGAAGCCAGTCACCAAGGAGGAGGTCGCCGCCGAGCTTGAGGAGCTGCGCTTCCCGATTATCCCCAAAAGCAACGTGCTGTTAAGGGTGCAGTGCTTCGGCAACTTTGGGCACACCCGTTCACTTTGAACGGAGCCGCTCCAAAGAGATTTTCGCGTATCTTGTGCACCGCCGCGGAAGCTCCTGCTCAACAAGGGAAATCGCCGCGGCGCTGTTTGAGGACGAGCCCTACGATAAAACCCAGCAGAGCTATGTTCAGACGCTGATTTCGGCTATGATAAAAAGCCTGAAAAAAATAGGCGCGGAAAGCGCCGTGGTCAAGAGCTACAACGCCCTCTCGGTTAACGTCGACAAG
>ONCY01000048.1 GCA_900316435.1 uncultured Eubacteriales bacterium
TCCGCCAGCTCCGTAGAGAAGTATCATTATCGCTTGTGTAGGTCGTCGCCATATCGGGAGCAGCCCGATACTCACAGACGGAATTAGCGCTCGCTCCTGAAAGGAGGTCGTGGCGTACCGCTGCGGTAGCTTCGCATTTCTGCTTACACAAGTAACGTACTTGAAGAAATGATATTCAGTTGTCAAAGTTCAGTGAAAAGGTCTTTTCCGATTGCTCGGAAAATTACCCCTCCATAAATAAAGGAATGGGAGAGTACAAAATCCAACCTCCTCGCCAAATTTTTTCAAAAAAGTTTTTAAACGCAAAAAAGCCGCCTGCTCCAATTAAGGAACAGACGGCTTCAATCGTTGTTATTCGGTTTTATTTGATTTGTATAATTCCTGCTTTACTGAGATACCCTATACTATCATAACAGCCCCTCAAATATACGGCTTCCTGCTGCTTATCGAAAAGCCTGTTGCGAAGCGAGAGTATATTTATAAGCACCTTGCAATCCTGTTCAGACAGCTCTGCGGCTTGCTCTGAATCAAATACAGCCTTTATTTTCGGATAATCCTCATATAGCTTGACGATACGCTCCTCAATATCTCTGTAATCGGAGTCCGTGTCACGCAGTTTATTGACAACGGAGCTTATATACTCCCCAAAGCTGTTACAAAAACAATCAATAAAGGTTTCCGGCTTCTCGGACGCTTTCATAATGATCACCTCAATATCCTCTGCCATTATATTATTATATGTATATAACCTTAATATTCTTCTTTCGGGCGCAGGACAGCTTGATGATGATTTCATCTATCACATCGGTGTATTTGCCTTGCTCAATAAGAGCGTTTTTTGAGATCAATCAAAGATTTCAAAACCTCAGAGCGTTCTTCATTAGTCAGGTATATATGATATTTCGGCGTTTTCATAAAATCACTTCCTTCTGACATTATTCTATGTCAAAAGGTGAGATTTCTCAATTTTGCGATCAAACTACCACCATACCGCAGAACTAATCTGTTAGCAGAGATTTGGAGAGATTTTTGCCGATGTTAGCAAAAAGACGGTTTTTGTTAGCAAAATCAGCGATTTCGTGCTAACACCTGTTAGATAACCGCACACTTTTGTTAGCACGATATGGATAAGCGGAAGCCGTAAAAAGAGAAAAGCCGCCTTCGATGAAAAATCATCAAAAACGGCTTGAAATGGCGTCCTCGGCGGGATTCGAACCCACGGCCTTCCGCTTAGGAGGCGGACGCTCTATCCGGCTGAGCTACGAAGACGTGTATTAAATTTGAGATTATTCTACCACATTACCAAACACTTTTCAACCGAAAGTGTGTGTTGCAACATTTTCTTAGGAGGCGAACGCTCTATCCTACTGAGCTACTGAGACATGTCATTTTATTATTTTATCGCAAATAAGATGCTTTGTCAAGCGCAGAGGATTGCAAAATAAAAAAATAAGTGTTGACAAAAATGAAGCGGTATGATAAAATAACTATTGCTGATATGGAGAGATGTCCGAGTGGTTTAAGGAGCTAGTCTTGAAAACTAGTGATCCCGCAAGGGACCAAGGGTTCGAATCCCTTTCTCTCCGCCAATTTAATCAATTATTCACTTTACCATACGGAGGATTACTCAAGTGGTGAAGAGGCTCCCCTGCTAAGGGAGTAGGTCGTCTAATAAACGGCGCGAGGGTTCAAATCCCTTGTCCTCCGCCAAAATATCGGATACCCTTTTGGGTGTCCGATATTTTTTATATTGCGGAGGGCAAGTGATTTGAAGGTGAGCGTGCAAGATGCCTGATACAATTTTGTGCTATTTGCATAAAACCTCGTTCTAAGCTTCGGCACTTTTCACAAAGCACTGTCGCTTTTTCAGATATAGCAAAAAATATTGTGTTTATTCTGCATTATTTTGCACAAAAAAACTTCCTTAATTTTTTTCATCCTTTATCCTGAAAAAATCAGAAAAAGCTTTACAATTTAGTATTTATATGATAAAATACGTTTGTGAAAAGTATTTCGCTTTTTCAATATTATTAAAAGGAGGATAATTATGAAGAAACTCGTAACAGCTGCAGTAGCTGTAATGATCATGGCTTTTTCACTTGTAACAGCTTTTGCTGCAACAAGCGTTGACAGCCCTATCGCAACTACTGTACCCGAAACACAGACATCAACATCAGTGACCAAGCCGGATGATGACCCCAAGTCTCCTAAGACCGGTATGAACGATTCACTGGTATATGCCGTTCTTGCTTTATCAGTAGTAGGAGTTGGCGTTGCGTCTGTAGCTCTTGTTAAGGGAAGTAAGAAAAACTAATTGCTCTTTTACTATGCTTAGCAAGTGAAGAACGAAAGAACAACTTCCTGTAGTGCCCTGCGCTTTGAAAAAGGCGCAGGGCTTATACAAGGCATCAATTTCTAATATTATCTTGTGCACCGCCCGAGTTTTTCGGCTTCGGGCTTTTATTTTGCCTTGAGCAAATCGTTTGTAATTATTCAATATGGGGTTCGGTGCGTTATTAATTGGTTTTATTGTGCGGAGTTTCCGTTTATTTTTTTGTGAGTCCGCACTTAACTGATATACTAAATCTAAACGAGAGGATTTGCCAACGAATGGAAAAAACAAAAAAGTCAAAGTCACAAAAAGTTGCTTCCAAGAAGAAAAGAGAAATCGAACTTCTGCCTTTGCTTAAAGCGGTTTGGAAGAAAAGACTTTTAGTTATTCTGGTTACAATAGCTGTCGGAATAACTACATTTGCCGGAGCAAAGCTGTTGATTACTCCCACATACCGTTCAAGCTTTACGGCTTATATCAACAATAATAAGGAATTGAAGATTTCCGGTCTTACCAATTCGGACGTTATGGCCGCGCAGGCGATCGCCCGTACATATTCCGAGATTATTACAAGCCGAAAGGTTATTGAAGAGGCCGCTAATTCGATCGGCTTAGATTATACCCAATTAAACAGCAGGGTCAGCACCTCTATCAGCAAGGAAACCGAGATCCTTACTGTCAGTGTCATATCCAGTGACCGTGAAACCGCGTACCGTTTGGCAAAAGCTATTTCCGAGACCGCGCCTACCGAGATAGCAAAAATCGTTGACGGCAGTTCGATGAGCGTTATTGATAAGCCCGTATATCCAGTAAACCGCTACAGACCCAGTTACGTCAAGTTTACGCTGCTGGGTACGCTTATAGGATTCGCTGTAACAGTGCTTATTATTTGTATCAGACAGTTCTTTAACGATAAGGTTATGAGCGAGGAAGATCTGACGGAGCACTACAATATTCCTATCGTCGGTGTTATTCCCGATATGCTTTCCGTTTCCAAATCCAAGGGAGATTACTATTATTACAGAACTCCCGATGAACAAACAAGTAATAATGACTTTAAGGCTTAACAATCGGGGGGATAATGATGGCACAAAGAAAAAACAAAAAAGCAGTTTTTAAGTTTGACAATGAAACGATGCTTTTATCATCAAAGACTTCATTCGCAACGCTTGAAGCCTTTAAAACACTCAGGACAAACGTGATTTTCTCTTTGCCCGGCAACGGCTGCAAAACGATCGGCGTTACCAGCGGTAACAGAAGCGAGGGAAAAAGCCTTACTTCAATTAACCTTGCGCTCTCGTTTGCGCAGCTCGGAAAAAGGGTAATCATCATCGACTGCGACCTGAGAATTCCCTCGATCGCAGCAAAGCTCAACATCCCCAATAACGATGGATTGAGCAACTATTTAGTAGGAACCTCAAACGACGACAACCTCAATATCGTCGAGTTCGGGGATCCTTCCATCAGCGTCGTCACATCGGGCAGCATTCCGCCCGATCCTACCTCGCTGCTGAGCTCTGAGGCAATGAAGAAGATGATAAGCATCCTGAAAAATTATTACGATTATATTATTCTCGATTTCCCGCCCGTCAGCCTTGTTACCGACGCAGTGCTGCTGTCTGACGTTGTGGACGGATATCTTGTTGTTGTACGTCAGAATTCTTCGGAGTTTTCAAGAATCAACGAGACCATCTATCAGATGGAATTCGCTAACGCAAATGTTATCGGTTTTGTCTACAACGCGAAGGTAATGGACGGATTCGGCAAGCAGAGCAAATACTACAAGTATTATAAGGAATATAAGTAATAACAACGGACTAATTATTGATTCGCAAAAATCAATTGTTTTGATGAAAAGAGTATGAGGAGAATGCTGTCATGAGAGAAGGAAAAAAGCAAGATTCAAGGCGAGCTTTGCTTATGTCGTTTCTTAAATTGGTGCATTTCTGTGTGTCTGTTTCGGGTTTTGCGGTTGTTTGGTGGTTTTTCTATTCGCAGCATACGCTCGAGAACTATTATCCGAATACGGATTATCTGATTCTCACCGGATACTGCGTGCTTATGATCTTTCTGTTCAGGACTTATCATGTGTACAATATCGGATACGCAAGAGTGACCGACAACCTTTTCGGACAAGTTCTTTCCAATGTCATATCGGCGGGAGTCATTTATTTTGTCGCCTGTGCTCTTTCCGGGGCGTTCCTTAATCCTCTCGCGCTGATGCTGCTATGCCTTGCGCAGTTTATCTGGAATGCGTTTTGGAGCAAAACCGTTAAGATGCTGTACAGAAAAATATACAAGAAATTGCGTACAGCGGTTGTATACAGAAGGCAGGATGATTTATCCCGTGTTGAGGAAATCCGCCGTTTAACACGCAGATTGGATGTTCAGAAGTATATAGAAAACCCGGCGGATGATTTCTGCGCCATAAAAAAAGAGCTTGAAGGCTTTGACGCTGTTATTGTAATAGGCGTCAATGCGTCGCTTCGCAACGGAATCGCTAAATACTGCATCCACAACAATGTTCGCTGCTTTGTTGCTCCGCATGTGGGCGATATTATTATGCAGGGCGCGCTTCACATCAGCAGTATCCGTGTGCCGATTTTCAGTATTCGCCGCGCGTTGAAAAATCCGTTTTATTTGATTGCAAAGCGCGCGTTTGATATTATTGTATCGATTTTAGCAATTGTTCTGCTCAGCCCTGTTTATCTTATTACTTCACTTATTATTAAGTTGTATGACCGCGGCCCTGTTTTTTACAAGCAGGTTCGCCTGACAAAGGACGGAAAAACGTTCAATGTTCTTAAGTTCCGTTCAATGAGAGTCGACGCTGAAAAGGACGGTGTAGCTCGTCTTGCGGCGGAAAACGACGACAGAATCACACCTGTGGGTAAATTTATCCGCTCTTGCAGACTTGACGAGCTGCCCCAGTTTTTCAATATTCTTGCTGGAAGCATGAGTATTGTAGGCCCCCGGCCAGAGCGCCCCGAAATAGCCGAGCAGTATGAAAAGGAAATGCCGGCTTTTGCGCTGAGGCTTCAGGTAAAGGCGGGTCTTACGGGATTTGCTCAGGTTTACGGAAAATACAACACAACTCCGTATGACAAGCTGCAAATGGATTTGATGTATATAAACAAGATGAGCATCTCCGAGGATCTGCGCCTTATGTTTGTTACGCTTCGCGCTATTTTCAAGTCGGAAAGCACAGAGGGAATAGACAAGGACGCAACAACGGCAATGAAATCCAGCGTAAGCTGCATTGGGCAGCCCGAAGAGGCAGAGGCGTAATATTTTATTTGCGATTAAACTTCTGAGCATAAGGAATAACAGTCAGAAGTTGTCATAAGAAAGGATAATTACAAATGGTAAACGTAATAGGATTGGGATATATAGGTCTTCCGACCGCATTGATGATGGCGTCGCATGGAGTAGAGGTAATCGGTACCGACTACAACGCCGAGCTTGTTGCTACTCTTAACGCGGGAAAGACTACATTTAAAGAGCACGGACTTGACGAGCTGTTCCGGGACGCTCTCAAGGCCGGAGTAAAGTTTGTAACGGATTATCAGGTTACGGACACATATATCGTATCGGTTCCCACTCCTTACGATAAATTCAGCAAAAAGGTTGACGCGTGCTATGTTGTTGCCGCAGTCAAAGAGGTTATGAGAGTTTGCCCCAAAGGAGCGACTGTAGTAATTGAATCCACGGTATCTCCGGGTACCATTGAAAAATATATTCGTCCTGTTATTGAGGAAAACGGCTTTACCATCGGCGAAGACATCAATCTTGTCCACGCTCCCGAGCGCATCATCCCCGGTAACATGGTATATGAGCTGCTCCACAACAACCGTACCATCGGCGCTGACGACAAGGCTGTCGGCGAAAAGGTAAAGGAGTTGTATTCATCCTTCTGCCAGGGCGAAATTGTCGTTACCGACATAAAAACAGCCGAGATGACAAAGGTTGTAGAAAACACCTTCCGTGCTGTAAATATAGCGTTTGCCAATGAGCTTGCAAAGATCTGCCGTCATGACAACATGGATGTATATGAGATCATCAAGATCTGCAACATGCATCCGCGTGTAAATATCCTGCAGCCCGGCCCCGGCGTAGGCGGCCACTGCATTTCCGTAGACCCGTGGTTCCTTGTAGGCGATTATCCGTCGCTCACCAAGGTTATTAACGAGTCGATGAAAACAAACGACGGAATGCCCGACTTCGTTCTTAACAGAATTTATGAGATAATGAAAGAAAACGGCATGACTGACGTTAAGCGCGTCGGACTGTACGGACTTACATATAAAGAAAACGTAGACGATATGCGCGAGTCACCCACACTCCAGCTTCTTGAAAGCCAGGAGCGCCACCTTGCTACAGGACTAAAGGTATATGACCCGTTCATTGAAAAGGACGTTGTTGACAATCAGTACCACGATTTGGACGAGTTCCTCGACAGTGTTGATCTGGTTGTTATTATGGTTAAGCATAACGAAATCAAAGAAAACATGGACAAGCTTAAAGGCAAGCTTGTGCTTGATTGTCATAATATTTGCGGACTTGAGGGCGTTTATCATATTTAAATGCGTCCTGTAAGCATAATTCGACAGGGTTTATGAGGCGGTATTTTGCGAAATGCCGCTGATTGTCGCTATAGGGCTTAAAAAAGCGGCATTTTATAAATCTATTAATACCGTTGTGTACAGTGAGGTGATTACGATACATAAGAATAATCTGAAAATTCGGCTGGATGATGATAATACCCGCAACAAAGCGCTGGCTTTTTTTGTAGCTGTTGTTTTATGGTTCAATTTTTTAACAAATATCAGTTCGGGTATTTCGGAATTGACAGGTCTGTCTGTTCGCTCAGTCACCTTAACTATCAGATGGATATCCTTAATAACCTTCTTTTGTATTCTTCCGTTTGTATTTACGCGGCTGAAAACAAGGGTCGTTATTTTTACGGCGATATGCGCATTCGTTTTCCTGTTTAACTATTTGGTTTTTACGGATTTGAATGAGTATTTAAGCAAAGAGGCCTTTTTGTTTTTTTCTTTGGGCTTTACTACCTTTGTCGCTTTATTTTCTATAGATGATTACAAATATGTACTGCGTTTTTTAACGGTATCTTCTCATATTATTACAGCGATTGTGTTGCTTCTGGTATTGCTTGTCAACTTAGGAAGAATATCTACATTTATTGCTACGGACGAATCGGTACCGTATAGTATGGGCTTCGGATACGCGTGTCTTATCCCGTCAATGCTTCTGTTTTATGACTTTTTCAAGACAAAACGTGTCATCAATATCATTGAGATAGGCGTATTATTATTCGCTATCATTATCTACGCTTCAAGAGGACCGCTGATGGGCTTTGCGTTGTTTGCGGTCTTTTACCTGGTAAGATACTTCCTTAACAAAAGACAGTATATCCGCTGTATCTTGATCGTTTTATCGATCATCCTTTTTGTTCTGTTTTATAAAACTGTCTTTATTTGGTTTTTCGGATTGTTTGAGGATTCGTTTATTTCAACAAGTCATCTTAAGCATACGCTTGAATCCGATGATTTTGTTTACTTGTCAAGCAGAAACAGTATCTATGATATTCTTATCCAGGAGGTTTTTGAGCACCCGTTCTATGTAAGGGGAATCAATGCCGAATGGCCGGTTGTAGGCGTTTACGCTCACAATATTGTACTGGAACTTATTTATCAGTTCGGAATTATACTGGGTGGCGCGTTTGTGTGCCTGATTTTATACCGTGTTGTAAGAACGGTAATACTTAAGGGAGAAAACGACCTTGAAATTTTATGCATAGTTTTGATGTTTGCAAGTATTCCGCAATTGATGGTTAGCAGCTCGTTGTGGAGAAACTATGTTTTCTGGGCATGGATGGCCGCTATAGCAAAATACCTGCAGGAGTACCGTCTGCAGAAAAACCAAGCCTGATATGAGATCTATTATTTGAAAAAGATAACGAAGAGTGATTGAATGAATAAAAGAAAAGTCGTTTTTGATATGGCGCTGAATATAGTTGCGACAGCGATCCCGACATTTGTGCTGCAGCTGCTTATTCTGCCTAATCTGGCAAAATTCATGTCAGACGATAACTACGGTCTGCTTGTTACCGTATTGGCGTTTCTTAATGTCATGCCCTCTACTATGGGCAACGTGCTTAACAATATACGCCTGTTGTATAACGAAAACTATGTAGAGACAAACAACGAGGGCGACTTTAATATTTTGCTGGCTATACTGGAAGGCGTCAACTTTTTAAGCGTAACTGTCTTTTTATTCTACTATGACAGCAATCTTACGCTGTTTACCGTTTTGATGACCGGTATAACCGCGCTTCTTTGGCTTGCAAGGGAATACTTCCTTGTTGCGTTCCGTTTGATTATCAATTACAGAGCAATTCTGCTGTGCAACGTAATTATGGTAGGAGGCTACGGAATCGGCTATCTTTTATTCCTCGGAACAAAAGTATGGCAGGTCATCTATATCAGCGGTCTTCTGTGCAGCCTGATTTACTGCTTTATCAGAAGCAGGCTGTGGAAGGAACCGTTTAAAATCACTCCTCTGTTTAAGCGGACAAGCACTCAGGGGCTGCTGCTGCTTATCGCAAAAATCCTTAACCGGCTTTTGGTTTACGCCGATAAGATCATCGTTTTCCCGGTGCTCGGCGGAGCGTTGGTATCGGTTTATTACGCCGCTACGGTGTTCGGCAAGGTTGTATCCCTTATGATAACCCCTGTCAACAGCGTTGTGCTCACATACCTTGCAAAAGCAAAGAAGAAAACGGACTCAATGCTGAAAAGCGCGCTGTTGGTGGGTATTGCGGTGTGCGCGGTCGGCTATATCGTATGCGTACTTATAAGCCGCCCGGTCTTGACGATTCTGTATCCCCAGTATGTCGACAACGCGATGCACTACATCTATCTGACAACGGGTACGACGGTTCTGTACGCGCTTATATCAATTGTTGATCCGTTTATTATGAAGTTCTTTGATATGAAGTGGCAGATTGCCATCAACGGCGGAACCGTAGTTGTATATCTTGCGCTTGGAATAAGCCTTATGATTCCTTGGGGGCTGATGGGCTTCTGCGTTGGCGCGCTGCTTACAAATGTATTGAAGCTGTTGTTTATGATATTTATTTACTACCGATGCAAGGCGTTGGATTTGGAAAAGGCAGAGTGATATTTATGAAAAAAATAATGCTTGTCTTTGGCACCAGGCCCGAAGCAATAAAAATGTGCCCGCTTGTTAACGAGCTGAAAACCCGCAAGGGACTTAAAACGGTTGTGTGCGTTACCGCGCAGCACCGTCAGATGCTCGATCAGGTGCTTGAAACCTTCGGCGTAGTTCCCGACTATGACCTTGATATTATGAAAAACCGCCAGACGCTGTTTGATATTACCGTCAATATCCTCGGCGGCATAAAGGAAGTGCTTGAAAAGGAAAAGCCCGACGTTGTTCTGGTTCACGGCGACACAAGCACCACCTTTGTAACGGCGCTTGCGTGCTTTTATCTGCAAATCCCTGTCGGCCATGTTGAGGCGGGACTGCGCACATACAACATTTACTCGCCTTATCCCGAGGAATTCAACCGTCAGGCTGTGGGCATAGTATCGCAGTTTAATTTTGCGCCCACGCAGCTTGCCGCAGACCACCTTATAAAAGAGGGCAAAAAAGCTGAAACCATATATATTACGGGCAACACCGTTATCGACGCCATGCAGCACACCGTAAGGGAGGACTACACCCATCCCGAGCTTGACTGGGTAGGGGAGGACAAGCTGATTTTTATTACGGCTCACAGGCGTGAGAATCTCGGCGAGCCCATGCACCATATGTTCCGCGCTATACGCCGCGTGCTTGACGAGCACCCCGACTGTAAGGCTATCTATCCTATACATATGAATCCCGCTGTACGGCAGGCTGCCGACGAGGAGCTTAGCGGCTGCGACCGCATCCATATAATCGAGCCGATAGAGGTTTTTGACTGCCACAACTTTGAGGCGCGCAGTTATCTCTGCTTGACCGATTCGGGCGGTATCCAGGAGGAATGCCCCAGTTACGGAGTTCCTGTTTTGGTAATGAGAGATACCACGGAGCGCCCCGAGGGCGTCGACGCGGGCACACTGAGGCTTGTCGGCACCGATGAGGAAACAATATACACAAGCTTTAAGGAATTGCTTGAAAACAGTGAAGAATACAACAAGATGTCTCACGCCTGCAACCCTTACGGCGACGGACACGCGTGCAAAAGAATAGCAGATGTGCTTGAGAACGGAACCTATGAGCCCTGGGCACAGTAACAGCATTTTGCTTAAGGATATATAAACACGATGAAAACAGAATTATTATGTCTTTATCTTATGAAGTGCGCGTTTAATTCGCAAAAGACTGAAACGATGCCTTCATTTGATATCGGCGCTCTTTGGAGCTTTACAAATCGTCACGCTGTTACCGCTACGGTTGCAAAGACGCTTTTAGACAATAGAATAATTCAGGATAAAAAATGGCTGTCAAGGTGGCAGGAGGTTTTGCAGAGGAACATCAGGCGTACCATGCTTTTTGACGCCGAGCGCTCTAAAGTCGAGAGCAGCCTTGATTCGCTCGGAATTTGGCATGTGCCTTTAAAGGGGATAATTATAAACAAGCTTTATCCGAGCTTTGGTCTGCGCGAGTTCGCCGATAACGATTTTTTGGTTGAGGGCGGCCATGAAGAGGAAATCAGGAAGATGATGAGGGATATCGGATATTCCGAATTCACTTCCTTTGAAACTGACGATTCGTTCAGGAAAAACAGGATCCTGAATATGGAGATCCATTACAAGCTGTTCAAGAACAGGAAAAACTTTGAGGTGTTCAACGAATACTATAAGGATATCAAATCACGGCTCGTCCGGGACGGCAGCTCTCCTTATTCGCTCAGGCTTACCGATGAGGATTTCTACGTTTATTTCATCGCTCACGCGTACAAGCATTTCAAAGGAGCCGGAATCGGGATCAGATTATTCGCCGATGTGTATGTCTATTTAACAAGCATGAAAATGGACAAAGCTTATGCGGATGATGAGCTTGGAAAGCTTGGAATCGCGGATTTTGAAAAAACGGTCGTTTCTATTTCAAATAAGATCTTCTCACCCGATAAAGCGTTTTCCGAAGATGAGCTTACCGATGAAGAAGCCGTTATGTTCAACGCCGTTGTCAATTCTCATACATACGGTTCTGTTGAGATGATGACTGAAAACAGGTATACCGAATATGTAGCGGGAAGCGGAAAAACAAGCAAATCGGGCTATTATTTCAGAAGACTTTTTCCGAGCATGGAGGAACATAAATACGCGCATCCGTTCATTTACAGCCACAAGATCCTTTATCCCGCCTTTTATATTTACCGTCCGTTCCGCGGACTTGTCAAAAACAGAAAAGGCCTTTCAAAGGAAATAAAGGCAGTAAATGAAATCAAGAAAAAGAATGATAAAAAATAACGCTCTGTCCGGCATAATCAGCCGCGCAGGGCGTTTTTATCCGGCTATAGGTCAATAGCAAGATTAAACAGAATAACAGCAAAACAAGGCGACGGCAAAATGCTGTCGCTTTTGTGCACCTCGCACAAAAAAAAAAAACAGCGCAAAATTTCTATACTCTACAAACAGCCTTTTGTGGTATAATAGAATTGCAGCAAAATATGCACAAATATCAATAATTACTGTGTGCATTTATCTAATTAGGCTTAATGATTTTGTTGTTTACAAAAGGAGGAGATTTTATGACGAAAAAAATTAAAAAATCGGTCAGTATCTTGTTAGCGCTGATTATGCTCTGCGGGGTGCTTGCTGTTGCGCCGGTTGCTGTTGGGGCGGAGGAGCTGCCAGTTTATGAAACTTCAACCGGGGGAAAGTATACCTTTGATGAAACAACAGGAATACTGCGTCTTGTT
>ONCY01000115.1 GCA_900316435.1 uncultured Eubacteriales bacterium
CTTGTTTTTACAAAGACTATAATAGTATAAAAATGTCAATTAGCGTTTTAGGGAATCCGCAAAGTCCGGTTAAGCTACCATTTAATTGTTGGATGTTTTTAGAAGGTTTTTTCTTTTTGTTTTCACTTCCGGCGTTATATAATCATTATCGATCAGTTTCTGTATGGATGACAATAGTGCTGATGATTATTATTACAGTATTTGCAGTAGGAGCTTGTATTTTTACTGCGTTTTTTAGCGTAAACAAAACAAAGAGCGAATCAACTACATCATCTAAAATACACGGTGTAGGTTCTGTAATTGGATTTACGCTATTTCTCTTCGTACCGCTGCTGATAGCATTGCTTTCATTTATTAACGGAGAAATGCTTATTGGCGTTATAAGCGTGATCTGTTTTGTTTTAGCAATAACTTTCTTTTCTTTATTTGTAATGTCAGATAAAGAAAAGTTTGCAGATACAATCATTTCCAGCGAGGGGCTGTGGCAAAGATTCAATTTGATTTTTATGTATTTACCTCTTGCGATTATATCCGTGAAGAATATCGTTATATGAATTAAATTCTCTTAAAGAATTATTATGCGATAGTGATCGTGCAGTTGATATTCCTAAATAATGAAAGCTAAATTGAACATAACTGAAGAAACATTCTATCACTAATCTGAAGATTAAACAACAGCAAACGCCGCCAAGCAGGAGATTATCCCACTTGGCGGCATTGAATATAATTCTATATTAGAAATTTATTCCCACTCGCTTAATTCATTTTAATATTAAGCAGTAAAATTAACATTTTAAAGTGATGAATTGTTTGTAATATCGACCTTTTATAACGGCTATTTATTTATACGTGTTTTATACCGTCGAAACTTCACAAAGCACATAACGAATACCACTGTATATAACACCAAAACGCTGCCGATACACACAACATTAAGGTAGTCATGATTGCTAAGGTTGATAATAAACATTGGTACCAATGCTGCAAAGAATATAAGCAATAATGGCAGCATTCTGCCTTTCAATACACGTCTCATCATCTCAAGTCGCGATTCTTCATCGCAAAAAATTTCTTCCGCGGCACCGTCTGTTGCAACCGCTTTTCTAAAATAACTGTAGCCGCCATAATTCTGTATATACTCCCAACCGCAATCATCAAACATTTTCAGATATTCATCCTTATGTGAAAGTCCTTCTTTGTTATAGTCCAATTGATAAACAACATCTTGGGGAACACATTTCTCAAAAGAATACACGCCTAAACCTTTCACTTTGACAAACTTCCACCCGGACCGGTGCATATTTCGGAGATAATCCTGTTCCTTTTCATATTCAAATATTGTATACCATTTGAATTGCTTTTTAGTTTCCATTTCGCATTTCCTCCCTCATTATCTTATATAATCTTTCAACTCGGTTTATTTCAATATCCAATACTTCCAATCCCAAGTCAGTGATTTGATATATTTTTCTTTTATTCTCTTCTCGGACTAAGTAAATCACTTTGTCTTTTTCCATTTTTGACAAACTGCCGTACATTGTGCCGGGCGTAAGCTTAATGGCTCCGCCCGTCATTTTTTCAACCATTTGAACAATGCCGTAGCCATGATTCGGCTTTCGCAAACACAATAGGATGAAAAACGCAGTTTCTGTCATTGGAACATAAACTTTTTTGATATGTTGATCCATAACATCAACCTCCGTTAGATTCCAGTGCAATGTATCGCACTACGATATATATTATATCGCAGTGCGAAGTAAATGTCAATACTTTTACAAAAAAACATCAAACAAAACTGAAAAATAAATAGTATAGATCCTCAGTTTGTTGAAATTCAATAAACTCTACTATCATCAAAACAACCCCTCTCGAATGAACTAAGCGTTCAAACGAGAGGGGTTTCCTCTTGCTTGTTTTATTGTAAAGAATAGTAAACAGTATCAAAACGGTATCAACAAGACTTTTGAAGTGTCAAAAAGTCAGTGTTTAAGCCATTTCTTTGACTTCTGTTCTTATTCCCATTCAATTGTGCCCGAGGGCTTCGGCGTGAGGTCGTAGAGCACGCGGTTGACGTTCTCAACCTCAGACGTAATGCGCGCGGTGATGTGCTGCAAAAGCTCAAACGGCACGTTCTCGACAGTAGCGGTCATCGCGTCCTTTGTGTTGACGGCGCGGATAATTACGGGATAAGCGAAGGTGCGCTTGCCGTCCTTTACGCCGACGGATTTGAAATCGGGCACAGCGGTGAAATACTGCCAGACCTTGCCCTCAAGACCGTTCTTTGCGAATTCCTCGCGGAGAATCGCGTCGGACTCTCTGACAGCCTCAAGTCTGTCGCGGGTGATAGCGCCGAGGCAGCGGACGCCTAAGCCGGGACCCGGGAACGGCTGACGGAATACCATGTTGTCGGGCAGACCGAGAGCCTTGCCGACCACTCTTACCTCGTCCTTGAAAAGGAGCTTGAGCGGCTCGACCAGCTCAAACTGAAGATCCTCGGGCAGACCGCCGACATTGTGATGCGCCTTTACCCCGTCGCTCTCGAGGATATCGGGATAGATCGTGCCCTGAGCCAGAAACTCGATTCCGTCGAGCTTGCGCGCCTCTTCCTCAAACACGCGGATAAACTCGGCACCGATGATTTTTCTCTTCTTTTCGGGCTCAGCGACACCGGCTAGCTTGTCGAGAAAACGGTCAACCGCGTCGACATAGATCAGGTTCGCGTTCATCTGGTTGCGGAATACCTCGACAACCTGCTCGGGCTCGCCCTTTCTGAGCAGACCGTGGTTCACGTGGACGCATACGAGCTGCTGTCCGACCGCCTTGATGAGCAGCGCTGCGACGACCGAGCTGTCAACGCCGCCGGAGAGTGCGAGAAGCACCTTCTTGTCTCCGATCTGCTCTCTGAGCTCTGAAATCTGCTCGTCAATAAACGCCTGAGCAAGCTCGGGTGTTGTGATTCTTTCCATTGTTTCGGGTCTTACATTTCCTTGCATATCTTACCTCCGGAGTTTTTTGTGTTGATTTGATTATAACACATCCGCTCCTCGTTGAAAAGACTTTTTTCGTCAAACGCAAACATTTCTTTTGGCAATTATTCATTAAGATAACCCACATTATATGTTGAGTTTTAGTCGTTTTTCATGTATCATTATTATACAGCTTAGTATGCAAAAAGGAGGTGAGGAAATGATCCATTGGCTCAGTGATTACAACTACGACTTTGCGCTCGCGTCAATACCCGTTCAGCTGCTGATCATTTTGTTCTACAGCTTCAGGCGCAACCTGCCGATCCGTTCGAGCCACTGTTTTCTGGCGGTCATGATCTCAAATCTGACCATGACGCTCGCGGATATCGTGTCCTGCGAGATGAACGAGGTCTGGACGAGCTTTCCGATGTGGATCATGTACGCGATAAATATGCTGTATTTCCTCCCCTTCCTGATACGAGGCTGGGCGCTGTTCGCGTACACCTCAGAGGTCTGCGGAGCGTTCCGCAAGCTCGGGCGATGGTTCCGCATCGTCACACTTATACCCGTATCCGTCGGCGTGTTTCTGACTCTCTCCACTCCGTGGACGTCGGCGATATTCACGATCAACCCCGAAACAGGCTATCACAACTGCGCGCTCTACCAGACGATTTATTTCAGCACATACTTTTACATAGGCGCGTCCTTCGTTTCTCTTATCGTCGGCTGGAAGGGGCTTCGCAAGCGCAACCGCGTAGGTCTGTTCTCCTGCAACACAGCGCTTCTGCTCGGCATTATCTTCCGCAAGCTGTTTATCAACACGCTCGTGACGAGCTATTTCAGCATCATCGTTATCCTGATCATATTCTTCTCGGCGGAAAACCCCGACCTCTTCTATGACCGCCGCATAGGGCTGTTCAACAAATACGCCTTTGCCCTGATATGCGACGACTTCTTGGAAAAGAACATTCCCGTCAGCGCGATAATGGTAAGCGCTCATGACTTCGACACGGCAAAGCACCTCTACGGCGCGAATCAGATTCAACGCCAGCTTGAGCTTGTCAGCAAGCGTATCAAGGGCATCACGCCGAAAACAAATATATTTTATCTCGGCGGCGGTCGCTTTATTATTCTCAGCCGCGAGAATGCCGACACTCCCGAGCTTACCGCCCGTAAATGGAAACGGCAGTTTGAGCGGCAGCTAAAGCTCAGCGACGAGAC
>ONCY01000037.1 GCA_900316435.1 uncultured Eubacteriales bacterium
ACGCCGCTTTCCGAGATTTTCAGAATATCGGCAATCTCTTTGCAGCTGTATTTTTCGTAATAATACAGATGCAGTACAGTGCTGTATTTTTTCGGCAGCTTCATTACTTCACTAAACAGTTCCTGCTTCTCTGACTCTATATACGAAGGCTCTTCATTCAGTTCGTCGATTGAAGTAACATTTTTATGCCAAAAGGATTTCCACATGTTTTTACATTCGTTGATCGCCGACCTGATAAGCCATTTCCTTATGTGTTCATCGTCATCAAACTGTGTATCTGATTTCAGAAGCTTCAAGAAAGTATTTTGAACGGCGTCCTCAGCGTCGTTTTTGTTTTTGCAATAGCTGAGCGTCGCTCTGAATACGACGTCTGTATACTTTCTTGCTATTCTGTTAAACTCAGCGGCTTCCATACAATCCTCTCCTTTCTGAGATGATAACAACAAAGCAGGTCTCCGCTTTTGCTGCTTTTGAAAGGCCTTTCACTATATTAACAACTCAAAACGCCAAAATATCCCAAAATTATGAAAAAATTTTTTCCAATAACAAGAATACCATAAATTATTAAATATAACAACAGAAAATGCCGCCGAGCAGGAGATTATCCCAATTGGCGGCTGTAATCGTGACCTGTCCGAGAGTTCTTCAAACTGGATTACTCTTTTCTCGTTTTCCGAAACCATTATCATGTTTAAAACAAACAAAAACCGGGAGCTCAAGAATATGATTAATCGTTCATTTTGTCAATTGAATTTTCGGGTGCGTGGGTCTATAATAAAACACGAAAATGCGCTAAGAGGAGAATAATAATGAAGAAATTTTTGTCTTTAGTCCTATCAAGCTTATTTGCCGCAACATTAATTTGCGGATGTGCTGAACAAAAATCCGACAAGTCCGCAGAAAGTGATACAATTGCTGTTGATACGATAAAGACAGAGCCAGCCACCGAAGTGACAACAGAAGCACCAACAGAAGCCGCTACCGAGGTGGCTACTCTGACAGCAGAGGAGCTTACGCCTGCCAATGTGCTGACCTATGAGATTGCGATCAACGGCAAACCGCTTACCATCCCCTTTGACTTTTCCGAGCTCAAGGAGTTCGGCTATACAATTAAGAAGGATGATGAGCTTAAGGCACAGTCATATACCATCGGCGTTTATCCCGAGAACGCGAACGGAAAGAGCATTCTCGTGCAGCTTTGGAATCCTACGGACGAAGCCAAAAAATATTCCGAGTGCAAGGTCGGTGAGTTGGTTCACTCCCCCTATGAAGACTATAGTCTTACCTTGCCGGGCGGTCTGCCCTTCGATGGTCGCGCGACGATCAAGGACATCAAGGCAAAGTACGGTGAGCCGAAGCATACGCGTGAGGGTACGGGATACACCGTGCTTGAGTACGGAGTCGGCTTCACCCATGTGGAATTTTTAATACATGATGATCCCGCGATGAAGAAAAACGACAAGGTTACGTTACAAAATATCAAATAAGAAAATGATTAAGCCCTTAGCTGTATTTGTACACAGCTAAGGGCTTAATCATATGGATTATTACAGCCACAAGCCAAAGAGAATTACTCTTTTACTCCACAACCGTCTGATAAGCAGAATAATTGCGATAATAGCGACTGTTATCAAATTGTTATCAAAAACAATGTAAAAGGCTCGTAAACCCGCATAAACACTGGGCTTTCAACAATTTACATATCACTCCCACTCGCTTAATTCGTTTTAACACTAAGCATATTAGTTTAGTATTGGCGGTTATTGATACATCTTTTACCGTTATTGCGCCTATTATTTTTGGCTTTAAATGATAACAGTATCAAAACAGTATCAACGGTACTGTGATTATTATATCAGAAAGAGAATGCAAAATCAACACTTTAAAGCGATAAATTATTTATTACCTGAATCCGTGAAACTGGTTTTGAAAAAAGCTGGAAAAGCCGCATAATATCTTATTTTATCGGTGCTTTCAGTAATAACTTTTCTGCACCATTTGGGTGAAAGCATTATGATAGGTCAAAATTACTTTTTACCGCATTAACACTGGACTTTGTTGTTATCAAGCAATTTGAGTTTCACGGATTCAGGTATTATTTAACTTCTAATCTGTATCGAAAAAGTGTAACGCTTTTATGCTTCAAAAGGTACTGTTTATGCGCTTTCTGTGGAGCGATTCTTGATGAGTAGGTAAATTTCATTACTTTGCGAGTTTGGGCGTTACAGACTGATACAGAAGGTTTTTTTAAGTATTTTCACCTTGGTGTTTATTCTATATATTTTTCATATTGACATTGCTCTTGAACTGTTTTTCCAATTAATGTAATTGCTTTTTGCGGGCAATGACTGATACACCGATAACACATTGTACACATATTTCCAGCAACTGCTTTATTATTTTCGATTGTTATGTTGTTCATTGGGCAAATTTGGCTGCAAAGTCCACAGCCAATGCAGCTATCGTTTATTTTTAGTTTATCTGAATAATGACTCGTTTTGTTATAAAACCAAAGTCTTTGACCAAAAAGACCGATGATGTGCGAAAAGAAACTAATTCCCTCTTGAGGATATTTACCGTTTTGAATATCAAGCGCTGCTTTTTCAATCTTTTTATCCGCTTCGCAAATAATCTTTCTGTTTTCTTCAATAGACTTTTTTAACATTTTACTGTCGCAAACGGAATCAGGCATATGAATTTGCAACCCCCCCAAAATGATAGCTCCTTTTTTCTTTAGAAGCCTTGCAGTACAGCCTGCACCGTCACCACTGAAAGCGCCCATTGTTGTGACACACAGAATTCTCTTATTTCCCCAAATATCATTTGAATTAATAAAATCCCGAACCATAATAGGGGCATTGGAAAACTGGGTGGGATAACCAAAAATAATAGTATCACAGTTTTTTATTTCACTAATGACATTTTCATTTTCTAAGGGAATCGCCTTTGCAGATTGGTCTAACAGTTTTACTAATTTTTCAATACAATGTTTTGTATTCCCCGTTCCGCTCAAATAAACGCCGATCATTTCTCAACTCTCCTATCTGAAATATCAACTGAATTAACTATTTCTCTGACTTCCGTTTCCCAGTCAATATCAATATTCGGCATAGCCGATAAAGCTGCCAAACCATGAACCAAAGACCACATTGCAATTGTTTTGTATCGGATATTTTTTCCCGATAAACCCATTTCTCCCAATACCTTTTCTGCTGTTTTTCTGAACAGCTCAAACGGCGGTACATCACTGTTATCTGAAGATAGTATTATTTGAATACTTTTGCGTGAAAACAAAAAGTCGAAGTAAAGAGGATTGTGATAAAAAAACATTACATAACAAACGCCTAATTCTGAAAAAGTTTGCGTTTCGTCCATACATTCATTAACGCAAGCCGTTAATGAATTCATAAATGCATCCATAACATAGTTTTGCATAGCATTAACAAAATCATCTTTATCCTTAAAATGCGCATAAGGAGCGGCGTTGCTCACACCGCACTTCACAGCAACTTTTCGCAACGAAAGCTTTTCCTCTCCGTATTGACTGATAAATTCTATTCCGTTTTCAATCAGCGCTTTTTTCAATTCTCCGTGATGATACGGTTTTTTCTCCATTATCGATCCTCCTATCTTGTCACTGTAAAGATTATAGCACACAATCTTATCACTGTCAAGATTACTTGCGACATAATAATATATTAATATATAACCTACATGAAAAATAGCTGCCAAGGAGAATATTCCCCTTGGCGGCTGTAAGTCTGGTTAGCACAAAAAGGAAGAGCCTTCAATAATATGATTTTTGAGTTTAAGTTTAGATTCAACTTTTGGTAGAAAAAGTGAATTACCCAAAACGCCGCCAAGCAGGAGGTTATCCCGCTTGACGGCGTTATTTATAATTCTAAATTAGAAATTTACTCCCATTCCACAGTTCCCGGAGGCTTGCTGGTGATGTCGTAGACTACCCTGTTAACGTGCTCGACCTCGTTGATAATGCGGTTGCTGACGTTGCCGAGAATATCATAGGGTATCTTTGCCCAGTCGGCGGTCATAAAGTCGTCGGTGGTTACGGCGCGGATCGCCACAAGCTCGTCGTAGGTGCGCGCATCGCCCATTACGCCTACGGTTTTTACGCCCGGAAGCACCACAAAGAACTGGCTGAGCTCCTTAGCGTAGCCGCATTTATCCATTTCGTCGCGGAGAATAGCGTCCGCTTCCTGCAATGTCCTTACTCGCTCGGCGGTGATTTCGCCGATCACGCGCACGCCCAGTCCCGGACCCGGGAACGGCTGGCGCCATACAAGCTCATGCGGCAGACCGAGCTTTTCGCCTACAGCGCGAACCTCGTCCTTGAACAGGTCTTTGAGAGGCTCGATAATGCCCTCAAACTTAATGTCCTTTGGTACGCCTACCTGATTGTGGTGGGTCTTTATTTTTGCCGCGTCGCCCTTGCCGCTCTCAATGCGGTCGGGATAAATTGTGCCCTGAGCAAAGAAGCCCGAGCCGTACTCCTCGCGGATTTTGTTCCAGAAAACGTTATAAAATTCGGTTCCGATTACGTTGCGCTTTTCCTCTGGGTCGGAGATACCCTTAAGCTTTGAAAGGAATTCCTCCTGACAGTTTATGCGGACAAAGTTCATGTCAAACAGCTTTGTAAAGGTGTTTTCAACAAAGTCGCCCTCGTCCTTGCGCATAAGTCCCTGGTCGACAAAAACGCAGGTGAGCTGTTTGCCGATAGCCTTGCTTAAAAGCGCCGCCGCAACGGAGCTGTCAACACCGCCCGAAAGACCGAGAACAACGCCCTTGTCCCCTACCTTTGCTTTTATTTCAGCAACGGTGTCGTCGATAAAGCTGTCCATCTTCCACTCGCCCACACAGCCGCATACATTGTAAAGAAAGCTTCGCAGCATGTCGCTGCCGTGCTCGGTGTGATTAACCTCGGGATGGAACTGAACGCCGTAAAGCTTCTTTTCGTCATTAGCCATTGCCGCCACAGGGCAATGAGCGGTTGTCGCCGTAACGGTAAAGCCGTTGGGAACCTCGTTTATGTAATCGCGGTGGCTCATCCATGTAATGCCGTTTTCGGGCAGGTTATTAAAAAGCACGCAGTCGGTGCTGTATTTGGTTACGGTTTTTCCGTATTCGCTGACGGAATTATCTGTGGCGGAAATTACGTTTCCGCCCAGCGAGTAAGCCATAAGCTGACAGCCGTAACAAATGCCGAGAATCGGGATTCCGAGGGTGAAAATCTCAGGCGTGTAGTGCGGAGAGGCAGGATCGTAAACGCTGTTGGGGCCTCCCGTAAAAATAATACCCTTCGGGCTGATTTCCTTTATCCGCTCAATATCGACGGTGTACGGCAAAATTTCGCAATATACGTTACACTCGCGCACACGGCGTGCGATCAACTGATTATACTGACCGCCGAAGTCAAGAACGATGACTGTTTCCTTCATAGCTTTCCCCCACAATAAATAACTTTAGGGCGCACACCTGATGCGCCCAATTGTTAATAATCTTTTTTTAGCGATAAATTATATCGTTACGCGACGGACCGTTGGATACCATCTTGATCGGAACGCCGATTTCCTTTTCGGCAAACTCGATGTAATCGCGGCATTCCTTGGGAAGCTCGTCGTAATTCTTTATGCCCTTGATCGAGCACTTCCAGCCCGGAAGCTTTTTAAGGATGGGCTTGCAGCGCTTGAGCTTTGTTGTTGAGGGAAAGTAATCGATTACCTCGCCGTCAAGCTCGTAGCCTACGCAAACGGGGATCTCGTCGAGATAGCCCAGAACATCAAGCACGGTAAACGCGACCTGAGTAGCGCCCTGAACCATGCAGCCGTAGCGTGTGGCAACTAAATCAAGCCAGCCCATTCTTCTGGGTCTGCCTGTTGTTGCGCCGAATTCACCGCCGTCGCCGCCGCGGCGTCTGAGCTCGTCTGCCTCGTCACCGAAAATCTCGGAAACAAACTCGCCTGCGCCTACAGCGCTGGAATAAGCCTTTACAACCGTTACGATCTCCTTGATTTCATAAGGAGGAATACCCGCGCCTACCGCGCCGTAGCCCGCAATTGTATTTGATGATGTAACCATGGGATAAATACCGAAGTCGGTATCCTTAAGCGAGCCGAGCTGACCTTCGAGCAGGATGGTCTTGCCCTCTTTAAGAGCGTTATGAACAACGGTGAACGCGTCACCTACATACGGCGCAAGCTGCTCCTTGTATTCCATAAGCTTATCAAAAACCTCCTCCTCGGTGATAGGAGGCTTGTTGTAAAGATTTTTAAGGGTGGCGTTCTTGATTTCGAGCGCGTGGCTGATTTTAGCCTTAAGCGAATCGGGATCGTCATAAAGCTCGTTTATCTGGAAGCCGATTTTTGAGTATTTATCGGAATAGAACGGCGCAATACCGCTCTTGGTGGAGCCGAAAGAGTTTTTGCCGAGGCGCTCCTCCTCATAGCAGTCAAATGCTACATGGTACGGCATAACAATCTGAGCGCGGTCGGAGATAATAATGTTGGGCTCGGGAACGCCGCGATCCTTAAGCTCCTGCATTTCCTTGACGAAATTCTCCACGCTGAAGGCAACGCCGTTGCCGATGATGTTGACTATGTTTTGGTGGAACACGCCCGAGGGAAGCTGATGAAGCGCGAACTTTCCGTAGTCGTTGATAATAGTGTGACCGGCATTGGCACCGCCCTGAAAGCGGATTACCATATCGCTGCCGCTGGCGAGAACGTCGGTGATTTTGCCCTTGCCCTCGTCGCCCCAGTTGGCGCCTACGATTGCTTTTACCATGGTATTTTCTCCTTTATATGTAAACTGTCAAATAAATTATACGTTGATTTCGGGTTTATCGGACTCTACGTCCTTGTACTTTTCAAGCACCGGAGCAACGCATTCGCTGAGGAAGTCCTCGGTCTGCTCCTTTGCTCTGCCCGTGTATTTTTCGGGCTGCAAAATATTTTCAAGCTCATCAAGTGTAACGCCGAAGGCTTCGTCAGCCGCGATTCTCTGCAGCAAGTCGTTTTCGCCGCCCTCTTCCTTGATTACCTTTGAAGCTGCCATTGAGTGAACGCGGATTCTCTCGTGAAGCTGCTGACGGTCGGCGCCGCGCTTTTTAACGGCGTCCATCATGATGTTTTCGGTAGCCATGAACGGAAGCTCTTTTCTGAGGCGCTGCTCAATAACCTTGGGATAAACCACAAGGCCGTCGGCAACGTTAGCATACAGAGAAAGAATACCGTCAACCGCGAGGAAAGCCTCTGGAACGCTCAGGCGCTTGTTTGCCGAGTCATCAAGGGTGCGCTCAAACCACTGGGTGGCAGTGGTGAAATAGCCGTTGAGCACGTCAACCATTACATATCTGGAAAGCGAACCGATACGCTCGCTGCGCATGGGATTGCGCTTGTAAGCCATTGCAGAGCTGCCGATCTGATTCTTTTCAAACGGCTCCTCAACCTCTTTAAGGTGCTGGAGAAGTCGAATATCGTTCGAGAACTTTGCCGCCGACTGGGCAATTCCGGCTAAAACGTTGAGGAACTGTGAATCGAGCTTTCTTGAATAGGTTTGTCCCGAAACGGGGAAACATGCCTGATAGCCCATCTTCTCGGCTATTTTCTTGTCGATTTGCTTGCACTTTTCATGGTCGCCGTCAAACAGCTCCAAAAAGCTTGCTTGTGTGCCTGTTGTGCCCTTTGAGCCGAGGAGCTTTGCCTTTGAAAGCTGGTACTCAACATCCTCAAGATCCATCAGAAGCTCCTGCAGCCAAAGTGTGGCGCGCTTGCCGACGGTAGTGGGCTGAGCAGGCTGAAAATGAGTAAACGCAAGGGTCGGAAGCGCTTTGTACTCGTCAGCGAATTTTGCAAGATTACGGATAACGGTAATCAGCTTATCGCGTATAAGGCGCAGACCCTCGGTCATGATGATAATATCGGTGTTGTCGCCGACGTAGCAAGATGTAGCGCCCAGGTGAATAATGCCCTTTGCGTTGGGACACTGAACACCGTAAGCGTAAACATGGCTCATTACGTCGTGGCGGACAAGCTTTTCACGCTCAACTGCTACGTCGTAGTTGATGTCGTCGGCGTGAGCCTTAAGCTCGTCGATCTGCTCCTGAGTGACAGGCAGACCGAGCTCCATTTCAGCCTCGGCAAGAGCAATCCAGAGCTTTCTCCATGTTCTGAACTTCTTATCGGGTGAAAAGATGTATTTCATTTCCTTGCTTGCGTAACGCGCCGACAAGGGTGATTCATAGGTATCTTTGATCATAGTGTTCTCTCCAATCTGCCGTCAATATTAATAATTCAGTTTTCGTCCTTTGATACGCACGGTGACGCATCGCGTCCCGAGAACTCCATTCCGCCGCGCTCCTTGCCCTCAAGGGTGAGCTTGGTGGTCTCGGCGGGATATTCGCCCGTAAAGCAGCCCTGACAGAAGCCTGTGGGCGCGTAGCCGATCATCTCGTGAAGCGACTCAACGGGAAGATAAGCCAGAGAGTCAGCGCCGCTGAGCTTTGTGATCTCGTCAATGGTGTGATTTACGGCAATAAGCTCTCCGCGCGAAGGAATGTCGGTACCGTAATAGCAAGGCCACATAAACGGCGGCGAGCTGATGCGCATATGCACTTCCTTAGCGCCCGCGTCACGGAGCATTGTTACAATGCGGTCAACCGTGGTGCCGCGCACAATGCTGTCATCAATCATAACAACGCGCTTGCCCTTTACCATATCGCCGATAGGGTTAAGCTTAATGCGAACGCTCTTCATGCGCTCCTTCTGGCTGGGCTTAATAAAGGTTCTGCCTATATAGGCGTTTTTGACGATAGCCTTTTCATAGGGTATTCCCGACTCCTCTGCGTAGCCTATAGCCGCGTCGATTCCCGATTCTGGAACGCCGATTACCATATCGGCCTCAACGGGACATGTGCGGGCAAGAATGCGACCTGCCTGCTTGCGCGCCTCATATACGCTTACGCCGTCAATCAGCGAGTCGCTGCGGGCAAAATAAATGTATTCAAAAATACAGATAGATTTTTTCTTTTCGGGGAAGTCGGGGCGCAGGCTGTGATAGCCTTCCTCTCCCTCGCCGTCGATTACGATAATCTCACCCGGCTCAACATCTCGGATAAACTTGGCTCCGCAGGCGTCAAGCGCCGCGCTCTCGCTGGCTACAACAACGGAATTGTTGTATTTTCCTATACAGAGCGGACGAAAACCGTGAGGATCGCGGGCAGCGATTATTTTACGAGGGCTCATTACAAGCAGAGAATACGCGCCCTGAATGCGGCGCATCGCCTCGGCTACGGCCTCCTCTACCTTATGGCAGTGCAGTCTTGCGCGGGCAATAAGATAACAGATAACTTCACTGTCGATTGTAGTCTGGAAGATAGCGCCTCTCTGTTCAAGCTCACGACGGATCTCAACCGCGTTTGTAAGGTTGCCGTTATGAGCGACGGCGATCGTACCCTTTACATAACGCATAACAAGCGGCTGCGCGTTTTCAAGCACAGAGCCGCCTGCTGTTGAATACCGAACGTGAGAAATTCCCATCTGACCGTCCAGCGAGTCGAGAATATCTCCTGACCTCTGTGCTGAAGCGCAAGAAGTCCGTTATAGCAAGCATAAGCTGGGTGCAGTGATCCGTCGCTGAGGACGCCGAAGACGCCGCACTCCTCGTGCAGGCCTTCCTTGTAGTATTGATCGATTGAATAACTCAAAATTTCACCATCCGAATATTGGGTTTGGTTAAACTGGGTATAATAATTATTTATCAAGACCGACGCGCTTCATCATCTCGGCATAAGCCTCTTCTACGCCGCCCATGTCACGACGGAAACGGTCTTTGTCGAGCTTTTCCTGGGTGTCCATATCCCAGAAGCGGCAGGTATCGGGAGAAATCTCGTCAGCGAGGATGATAGTGCCGTCGGGAAGTCTGCCGAACTCGATCTTGAAGTCGATGAGGTCAACGTTGCACTGCTTAAAGAACTCAACCATAACTTCGTTGATCTTCATGGTGTACTCGGCAATAGTATCGAGCTCCTCTTTTGTAGCGGCGCCAATAGCGATGATCTGGCTGTCGTTAATCATGGGATCGCCGAGAGCGTCATCCTTAAGGCAGTACTCAAGAGTGGGGCACTTGAAAGCTGTTCCCTCGGGAACGCCGAAACGCTTTGAAAAAGAACCTGCTGCCTTGTTTCTTACGATAACCTCGAGAGGCACTATTGTAACCTTCTTGAGAACGGTATCGCGGTCATTGAGCTCCTCGACAAAGTCGGTGGGAACGCCCTTTTCCTCAAGCAGCTTGAACATAAAGTTTGACATGCGATTGTTAACAACGCCCTTGCCTACGATTGTTCCCTTCTTCTCGCCGTTGAACGCGGTGGCGTCGTCCTTATAGGATACTACGCAGTAATCGGGGTTCTCGGTAGCATAGACTTTTTTGGCTTTGCCTTCGTACATAAGCTCTTTCTTTTCCATGATGATTCCTCCATTTTACCTATTAAGGGTATGATAAAAAACACATTATATATTATAATATAGATTAACGGATTTTTTTACCTTATTAGAATTAAAAAGACTTTTTTCGTGAATTTTCACAGTAGTACAGAAATGTATCAAAAGTGACTTTATTTTTGTTAAAGTTGCAATTCACGGGAAAAACCTCCTACAGCAATTCTATATCATACTCCGCAAGATAACGCTGAATAGCGGTTACGTCATTGATTGACAGCACGCAATTGCGGTTTACGTCGGCGGCAAGCCTGCATTCGTCAGATGGCTCCTCGTATTCCGAAAGGAAGCGCTGAACAGATGTAACATCCTTTATTGAAACAACGCCGTCGCCGTTCGCGTCACCGGGCAGAACATCAATATCCATCGAGCCTGTAATTACATTTTTAAAGACGTGAAGCGAAGGCAGAGCCTTGCCGTCAGCACCGAAGAATGCCTGATTGTCTACAGCACTTCCGCCGAAATACTGTCCCGCATCATCGGGGTCATACTCCGCTGAATATGAAGAAGCCCAGCCGCAGCCGTAACTTTCCCAAAGCGCTTTGTTTTTGTTGTACTGACGCGTCCACGCGCTGCCGCTTTTGCCCGTAGTGTCCCCTACGGTGATCCAAGCGCCCTCCCAGTAGAACACGCCCAAGCCCTTGCCGTTATTTACGTTATTTACGGCGTTCATAACCGCGCGGACCTCGTCAGCCTGTCCCTGAGTTGAGAAGTCCCAAAGCATGTTCTCGTCCGTATTGTTGTTCCATTTGCTTATAGTGTTGCCGTGGCCGTCGGTATCATCAAGAGTAAATGGATACGAGGTCTCGGCGACCATGGTGTATTTGCCGTAAGTGCCGGAAACATAGTTGAATACGTCGGTAAGGTTATTGAGGCTGCCGTGCCAGCTCGGGTAATATGACGTGGCAAACACATCATAGTCAACGCGCTTTTGACTGAGGTAATCGGCGAACCACTTAATTGTTGAGGTCTTTTCGGGATTTGTAAAATGCAGCGCTACAAGAACATTTTTATCGAAATCGCGCACTGCCTTTGCTCCTGCCGAAAACAGCTTGTAAACGTCGTTAAAGTCTGAAACGCCCGCGATTCCCGTGGTTGTTTCATTTCCGATTTGAACCATTCCAATATCCGCGCCCGCTACTTTTATTTCGTTTAAGGAATTTAAAGTGTAATCATACAGGGCGCTCTGCTTTTGAGCGACGGAAAAATCTGCCCACGCCTTGGGAGCCTTTTGCTTTGCGGGGTCAGCCCAAAAATCGGAATAATGTAAGTCCACAAGCAGCTTCATGCCGTTGTCGGCGGCGCGCTTTCCGATAAGCTTAGCGGTGTTCAAATCGTTGTTGCCGCCTCCGTAACCGCTGCCGCTGCTGTCAAAGGGATCGTTCCACACGCGCACGCGAATATAGTTTACTCCGTTTTGAGCAAGAATTGAAAAAATATCATGCTCCTCCCCCGATTCGTTCTTAAAAGTAACGCCCGCGTTTTCAAGCGAGATAACCGAGGAAACGTCCATTCCCCTGATAAAACCGGGGTTATTGAAATCTATTTTTTCAACGTTGATAACGTCCTTTGCGGGCACGTTTAAATCGACTGCCGAAACAGAAATAGAAGATACAGTCAGCAAAGCCGCCGCTAAAAGAGCGGCAAAAGCTTTTTTAGCTTTCATAACAAAACCTCCTTATCAACCGTATATTTTAAGTATAACACACTTTGAGATTTTAGAAAACAGCAAAATTAATTTTTTACTTGATTTTTTATAAGCTTTATTGTATAATACTAACGTTGCACGCCGGTGTGATGGAATTGGCAGACGTAGCGGACTCAAAATCCGCCGGTAGCGATACCGTACCGGTTCGAGTCCGGTCACCGGCACCAAAAAGAGCAGTTTTCGGACTGCTCTTTTTCTTTTGCCAACTTTACTCAAAATGCTCGAAAACAGCTTGAACACTGATTTTTTGAGCACCCTTACAGTTAGGTTGAGAAAAGTTGAAATCAGATAAAATAAGATAAATTACTGTCAGATTTACTGTCATTTCTCTTGGCAAAAACGCAGTGTTTATCGAAAAATCAAAGGAATCCGGCATTTGAAATGCTGTCAATTTATCGAAAATAGCCTAAAAATCGCTGAATCGTGCTTCTGACAAATCGAATATTAGACTTATTAAGACTATGACAAACACAAAAATCACCTATACACAGCAGGGAGACTATCTTCTGCCCGATTTATATTATCCATAACAAGGACTTGACAACAAAGTAAACATTTGTTGTCAAACAAAATATAGCACCTAGAAATAGAGATAAATCTATCTTCCGCCTCCGGACAGATTTCGGGGGCGGTTTTACTATAAAAACAAACATTTCATTTCATTTACATTTTTTTCGATGTCTAAAACTGATAATAAACCATTAAATAGAGTCCAATTATATAAAAGAAACTATTGACACCATTTCGTTTATACGATATGATAGTTATACCCAATTTTCGGAGAGGAGTTAAAAAAATGATATACGGATATGCAAGATGTTCAACAAGCGAGCAATATCAGGATATCAACAGGCAAGTTAGAGAGCTGAAACAACAGGGCGCAACAGATGACACGATTTATCTGGAATACGAAAGCGGAATGAAAGAAAACCGCGCCGAGTTGAATAAGCTGTTAAAAGTCGTGGAACCAGGTGATTCGATTGTTTCAACCGAGGTTAGCAGAATTACCCGTAGCACCAAGCAGCTTTGTGAGATAATTGAATTTGCCAAAGGAAAGAATATTAAGCTGGTTATGGGTACATTTGAGGTTGACTGCACAAAGAAGCTAGACCCAATGACCGAGGGGATGCTGAAAATGATGGGCGTGTTTAGCGAGCTTGAGCGAAACATCATAAGCCAGCGAGTGAAAAGCGGTATGGAAAACGCAAAGGCTAAAGGCAAAACAATCGGCAGACCAAAAACTACTGTTAATGACATACCCAGTATTTTTTTCAGGCATTATCCGAAATACAAGAACGGCGAGATTAACAAAAAAGAGTTCTCAAGGTTATGCAATCTTTCCTACCCAACAATTTACAAATACATCGGTATGGTTGAAAGTAGCCACAACTGATTATTGTCTACTGTGACGGTTGCTGCAATGTGTTGCCAAAACAAGTAATAGTGCTCAGGGATGGGTATTTGTCTTTTCTCAATAATTACGATATAATAATACAAAATACCGAAAGGAGCAGGTGCATGACGAATAGAATCGAAATCATTTCAAGAAATGACGCCGAAAGGCTCATAGCCGGAAAGCCTTTGGATAACACAGCAATAATCAGCTTTTATGACCCTCCGAGAGGCAGACTGTAAGACTGTGAGCCTTTGGATTACAGACAAATCTGCGACCGTGTGTTTATGGTCGAGATACACGATATCGACATCGAGGTGCTGCCCGACTTCGGCCTGACCTTTGATGATTACTTTCCTGAGGCATACGCGCTTGGCGGGTTCATCAAAAGCGCGGTAAGTGACGGCTGCGATATCATTTGCCAATGCGAGTATGGTCAGAGCCGGTCCGCTGCCTGTGCCGCAGCCATCCGAGAATACTACGACGGAGATGGGATAAAGGTCTTCGCAGATTACAAATACTACCCAAACCAAATGGTTTTTAACAAACTGTTGGATGCACTGAAAAACAGTAACTAATATTTGACATGAAAAAATCCGCTCACAGGTCGTGGGCGGATACTTTTTCATAAGCACCATTTCAAGCGAGAGGCTTGAACTTAAACGGCTATACTCTTATCGGTCTGATAAACATCATCGCCGATACAAAAATCGAGCTTGCCGTCACCTCGGTCTACTGCCTTGATGTACTTGTTTTTTAGTTCCTCAATGGTAGAAAGGAGCTCAACAACTTCGTCCGGAGTAAAGTTACCGGATGTCTTCTCCTTATAGTTAATGTCGGTGGTCGACTTAATAATTCTTTTCATAACAGAATTCTCCTTTTTAAATATATTGAGAACTTTTCCCTCTATTATATATAACGATTCCGAAATCAAAATTTGTCCTCTACTATATATAACGATTCCAAAATTGAATTTTATCCTCTACTATATATAACGATTGTGAAATTCAAAATTTGTAAAGCCTCTTGGAAGTTTGTCACAGGCTTTTCCCATCTATAAATATATAAGGTTTTTGCTTAATCTCAAAAAATATACCTTTATACACGATTTAACCGTTATATCTATCAACACAGCAAAACTATTGTTCCGCTAATTTCAAAATGTTATTCCGATAATATTGATATTGTTCCGATGGTGTGCTATACTAGTTCCGTAAGGAAGTGATTTTATGTACATCACAGTTAAACAAGCCGCTGAAAAGTGGGGGATTTCCGACAGGAGAATCCGAGTTCTCTGCGCTGAGGGGAAAATCCCCGGGGCACATCAAGAAGGTCGGGGATGGAAAATTCCCGCCGACGCTAAGAAGCCCTCAGACGGCAGATATAAGAAAGCAGAGAGTCTGCTTCCGCTTATAGACGAAAAGAAAGAAAAACTCGACAACGCCCGCCCGCTCACTCAGGGGGAACTCGAACGTCTTAACGAGGATTTTGCGATTGAGTATACCTACAACTCAAACGCAATCGAGGGCAATACCCTCACGCTCCGTGAGACCGATATGGTACTGCGAGGACTGACCGTCGATAAAAAGCCGCTTAAAGAGCACTTAGAGGCTATCGGACATAAAGAAGCTTTTGATTATGTCAGCGAGCTGGTTAAGGAGAACGCCGAACTTTCCGAGTCAGTTATCAAACAAATTCATTACCTTGTGCTTGCGGATAAACGTGAGGACAGAGGAGTTTACCGCCGTGTGCCTGTGCGCATTATGGGCGCCGCTCACGAGCCCGTGCAGCCGTATCTTATTGAGCCGAAGCTTAATGAGCTGCTTCATAATTACGCCGAAAGCGATGAGCATATTATTACGAAGCTTGCACGATTCCACATTGAGTTTGAGGGCATACATCCGTTTATCGACGGAAACGGCAGGACAGGACGCCTGCTCGTAAATCTTGAGCTTATGAAAGCGGGATTCCCGCCGATTGACATCAAGTTTACCGACCGTGTCGCATATTACAACGCCTTTGATGAATATCACCTCAGGCACAACCTCTCCGCTATGGAGAACCTGTTTGCAAGTTACGTCAACGAACGGCTTGATATGTATTTGGAGATTATAAAATAGCAATGATTAACCGTTCAGTTAAGCCTGCTTCAGCTGTCTGAGCGGTTTTATTATGCCTTTTTTCAGCGAAGCATTAGTATTGTTGCAGATTAAGCCCTCTATTATATATAACGATTATGAAAATCATTTTTATAATGAGTCGGACTGCGATATTTGTTTTATTTCTTGAAATACTATATAAAGAAAAGAGATGCTTGTTTTATAGTTAAACCGCCCCCGAAAAATAGCACGGAGGCGGTATGATGAAATGATTATTATACCGAATATTTTGATATCAATGCCTGGAACATTTATCTCTTACTGGGCAAAAAACGCATGTCTGCTTAAAACCATTTTTATCTCGTTTACCGTACTGACAAACAGATGAACCCAATAGGTCACGTTTCCCATTTCTTTTTTCGTTATTTCCTCGATTAGACATTTTATTACCCAATGCAACGCCAAATGCAGTTTTGAGAATACCTCCACCATTCGAACGTCCGCCTGAATAATCGTCATAGTATTCTTCTTCACGAGCCAACCGTCTTGCCTCGGCTTCCCGTCGTTCTTCTTCAGCTTTTTCAGCAAGATATTGATAGTAGGCTTTGCAGGTATCGTCGAGCAGAACATCAAATCTCTTGTGCATATAATCTAAGAAATAATTGATGCTGTCCTGAGAGGAAAAGGACTGAGAGCTTTCATTAAACCCGAATGCTTTTTCTAACTGTGGATATTGAGCCGCTAGCATCCTATAGAGCTTAATCCATTCATCCTTATAATCTTTTGCTTTCTCATTTATATCATTTCTTATTGTATCCAGCGACCATCCCTGAATCGTTTTATCGTAAAGTTCAGGGTAAACTTTGGTTATCCTATTAAAAGCTGTATTGAATACTTCTCTGTTAATAGGTTTGTTATTTAAGATACAGTCTTTGACTTCCTTGTATTCACGGGAGGTGATTATTTTGTCCAGAGCATCAAACGCCTTGTCCAGTAGAAAAAAAGTTTTTGTTTCTTTTTTGAAGAGTGATGAATATGCGCCATTAAACTGCTTCAAGCATTCGTTAGACAGCATTATTTCGACTAGCATGGCATATTCCATTCTTTGAAGCATTCTGAACTGCAGTCTTTGATTATATGCTATATTTTCCGTTATTTCATATGTGTGATAGATAATGGGTTGTTTCGCACATGCAATTTCGAAATAATAAACCGTGTTTCCGTTATGTTCTAATGAATTAGTTTTCATTTCCTTGTTAGGAGATGGTAGTACAAAATTAAAATCAAAATGCTCGTCATCAAACGAAAGCGAAGGAATGTGAATCACCGTTTCTTTATCAAACAAACTTTGAAATAGTTCATAAAACTTCTTGAGATTGTTTTTATCAGAATCAAAGAGGAAGATAACAGCGCTGTATTCCATTGGATAATCATTTTTTGTAAAATACCGCAGGACTGTATTATTACTCGTTGTTTTATTGTAATAGGAGTTATATGCAAAAGTAAAATTAGCGTCGTCACGAATGAAAACACACGGAAAGTTAAGCCTTTTTTCGTATTTCGCCAAAAGGAATTCAGACATATTGCTTCCACCATAAACCTGAATACCTCCCATCCTAGACTGTATCTCTTTAACAATAAAGTCTGTATGGCGATTCATCTCTAAATCGCCGCGCATACTGTAAATACTTCTATAGTGTTTATCTATTTTTTCTTTTTCCGCTCTTTGCTTTTCTTCTTCTGCTTTTTTTCTCTCTATTCTTCTTTTCTCTTCTTCAGCTCTTTTTCGGGCGTTTTCTTTCTCTGTATAGAACAGCTTTGTTGCTTCTGGTATGTCACAACTTTTGTCTACCATAATTCTATAGCATTTTATAAAGCTGTCATCAGAGCAAGATAATATTCCTGTACATATCGATTGAAAGTTAAACATCTCAGCAATTTGTTGCTGTATTTCTTCCCTATGTTCTTCCATTATATTATAAGCAAGATTTAGAATACTCAAATGCTTCATAAGTTGGATTTGAGTCTTATTATCCAATTCAACTTTAATCGGATTCTCAATTCTTTTTCGCAAGACTATATTTTTACAAACAGCCGGAATTACACAATAATACTCTTCATCGCCTGCTTTCCCTCGATTTATTTGCTCTAAATCAACAGATAGTGTTGCTTCTTGTAATGTGGACTCATCGGTTATGTCAGACAGTTTAGTTCCTTTTAATAGTGGTTCCGTAAAAACTGGTTCAAGTGATATGAGCTTATCAACATCATCAGTTTTGAAAATGATATTAAAATTTACATCAATTCTGATTTCTTTAGCAAAGTCTATACCTCTCTGATTATCACTTAAGTTATAATACGATGCTTCTGAACAAAGCACTTTATTTCCATCAGTAAGATTTTCAATATATTTTCTTATTTCATCAAAAAAGTAGCTCATGCTTATTTCCTTTCAATCTAGTTTTTTCAAAGTACTATCTACACAGGGTAATTATTATCTATTATTATTTTTGTAACAACATGGAAATAATTATTCCTTAGACTATTCACCCTGACGTCTCTTTGCGATTATGTTATCAATATTATACTGTGTACTCATTCTTTAACCCCTTATGCAGTTCTAATCTCAATGAACAATTCCGGACTGACCTGCAATGCTATACAAATTGCTCTCAAGTTGTCAGCATACAAAGTTCTCTTGCGTGAGCTGTTATTATAGCAATTCATCCTGTTGGTTTTCCAATCCCATCCGGGCACAACATTTCTGCGAGATACTGTTGGATTACGGTTACGTCGCCAATGGTTACACGTCCATCTCCGTCAGCGTCAGAAGCTTCTTCGATATAATCATCGTTTTTATATTCTGCGAGGTGTTTTTGTATGCAGGTAGCGTCATTGATATCTATGGTTCCGTCGCCGTTTGCATCACCGAGAATCAATTGAGGGTTATCCTCATCATGGTTTAATTCCGTTTCATAATTAGGATAGTGATAAATGATACTGTTTTTTCCATTACATTTATCACATATAGTTCTTATTTTACCGAAGCCATCACAATTTGTGCATCTGGTTTCACTGGAAGCTTTTCCATCGCCTCCGCATTTTGTGCAGTTTACTTGCTCTTTAACTTTTATTTTTCCCGTAGCATCGCAAAATGGACATGGTATAATCCCCCATCCAAAGTTGCCGTTAAAGTCAAATCCGTATCCATAATATGCGCCTAAGCCTTTACATGTTGAACATGTTTCAATATGGGTTTTTGTCTTTTTGCCCGTGCCATTGCAACTATCGCAAACTGTGGAATATGCTATTTTTCCATCTCCGCCGCATTTTTTACATGATGTTATTTTTGAATACCGAGTTCCATTACATCCTGAACAGACTTCTTTCCAAACGGCATATAATGTATCGTTAGCGTCAGCATTGTAGGTTGAGCCTGCATTATATGTTGTTTTTTTATCAGACGATATCCAATAAGCAAAAGTATATTTTGCGTGGGTAGGTATAATACTGCTCAGTTTCAAATCGATTCCTTCGATTTTTATTTGGCTTGGTATATCGTCTACTCCGCCACTTAGTTCATATTTTATGGTGTAAGTATGCCTTTCTTTCCAAACAGCATATAGTGTAATGCTATTACTGATTGTATAGGTTTTGCCCGGCAAATAGTCAGCGGAACCGTTCGGTTCCTCAGACCAACCCTCAAAAAGATACCCTACTCTGGTAGGAATAGTATTAGGTACGGAAAATGAAGTTTGTCTTGCGGCTAATGTCAAATTCTCCGGAGCATTTGAACCGCCATTTGCATTGAAACATATCGAAAGATTGGTATATTGAATCTCTGTGTATGTTGGAAAAATATTATGAATATTTATATTGAGCTCAGCGGGAATGGTTGCCATTAATAAATTAGGACAGTAAAAAAATGCAGAATTACCAATAGCAGTAACACTATAAGGAATAGATATACTTGTAAGACTTGAACCAGAAAACGCAGATTCTCCTATACTCGTTACGCTATCGGGTATAGTTACGCTATTTAGGCTTGTGCAACCGGAAAACGCAGAATTTCCTATACTCGTTACACTGTCGGGAATAGTTATGCTATTTAGGCTTGTGCAACCGGAAAACGTACTACTGAGTATACTTTTAACACCGTTACCGAGCGCTACGTTCGTAAGGCTTTTGCAATTATAAAACGCTCCATAGCTTATACTCGTAACGCTGTCAGGAATCGATATACTTGTAAGACCTGAACCATAAAACGCATAATAACCTATTCTTGTAACACTGTCTGGAATTGAGACGTCTGTAAGTCCCCAGCAACCATTAAATGCGTAATCGCCTATACTTGTAACACTGTCTGGGATAGTTACTTTTGTTAGGTTTTTACAACCATTAAACGCATAATCGCCTATACTTGTAACACCGTCTTCGATTATCAATGTACTAATACTATTCCTTTCACTAAACCACGGAGCACTTATATCGAACCCACCTATACTACCATTACCTGAAATAATAAACACTCCGTTATTATCAAGAGTCCATGTGCAATCACCGGTTGTTCCGTTATCATAACTGTTGTAATGTATTGTTGCATTTGATAAATCATCATTAGATGAACCAATATTTATGTTCTCCAAATCACTTCTATCACCTGAATAATAGATGTTATTTAGGTTGTAACAGAAACCAAACGCACCGTCACCTATACTCGTAACGCTGTCGGGAATAGTTACGCTTTTTAGGCTTGTGCAGAAATAGAATGCACAGTCTCCTATTCTCGTAACGCTGTCGGGAATAGTTATGCTATTTAGGCTTGTGCAATCGCTAAACGCCGAATCGCCTATACTCGTAACGCTATCGGGAATAGTTACGCTCATCAGGCTTTTGCATCCATCAAACGCTAAATCGCCAATACTCGTTACGCTACTTGGAATTGAAAAATATTCATCTGTTTTTCCTGCGGCATACTGTATTAATTCTGTTTTATTCTTATTATATAAATTGCCGTTTACAGATGTATAATTCTTATTATTACTGTCTACGTAAATATTTGTAAGACTTGTGCAGCCATTAAACGCATATTTTCCTATATACGTTACGCTGTTTGGGATTGTTATGCTTTTTAGACTTGTGCGGTAAAATGCAGATTCTCCTATACTCGTTACGCTGTTTGGGATTGTGACGCTTTTTAGGCTTGTGCAGGAAAACGCATTGTCACCTATACTCGTTACACTGTTTCCAATTGTTACACTATTTAGACTTGAGCATTCATAAAATGCAGATTCTCCTATACTCGTAACGCTGTTGGGAATAGTAATGCTATTTAGGCTTGTGCAGTATTCAAACGCGCTACTACCTATACTTGTAACAGCGTATCCATCAAGTTGGCTCGGAATAATTAGTTCGGTTGCAGAACCATAGTATACTGTTATTACTGCGTTATTATCAGTAATACTATACTCATAGTCTCCGCTTGTTTTCGCTGATACCGTAATACCCAAACCGCAAAAGATATTGAGTATTATAATACCGGATAGAATTATACTTGTAAGCTTTTTCATTTTAAATCCCCCTTTGTGTATCTGCAAATCTCTCAGGGCTGACCTTCAGCGCAATACAGATTGCTTATCATGCTGTCAGACTGTGATGTTTAGTTCTCGTTATCCGTCAACTATTCCTCCGATACTTCTGCTTGCGCTAATGTGTACACATTCTTTTTCTCCTTATGCAGTTTTAATCTCAATGAACATTTCCGGACTGACCTGCAATGCTATGCAGATTGCTTTCAAGTCGTCGGCATACAAAGTTCTCTTGCCGTTCATTATCGCATTAAACGTACCGTTCGGTATTCCTGCTTTTTCGGCAATCACCTTTTGCTTTAGCCCCTGCTCGTCAATATAAGCGCGAACTTTCTCATAAACACGCATTATTTATCACCACTTTCAAGAATTTCTGTAACAATAATATTATATTACCGTTATTCTGTAAAGTCAACATTATAATTCAGATATTCTTGATTTTTTGTTGAATTTTTGGATTATTCAGGTATAATAATACTGAATAACCGAGGTGAAGATTATGAAGTATGAAATCGGCGCACGAATCAGAAAATTCCGCGAAGACAGAGGCTATAGCCAAATAGAGCTTGCGCAGCTAATCGGCGTGAGCAACAGCCGCGTATCAAATTGGGAACAAGGTATAAACCGCCCCGACGCTGATATTCTCGTTGACCTTTGCAAGACGCTGAATGTTTCTCCAAGCGAACTGTTGGACGTACACTTGAAAGACGACGAGCTGAGTGATATGGAGCGCAAGGTGATTAATGCCTACAGAGCAAAGAAAGACTTGCAGTCGGCAGTCAATATACTGCTGGGCGTTGAATGATGATGCGCTACGGATAATTATTGATTGTAATACCGGATAAATAAATAGCAGAGAGTTCACAGTTGCGTGAGCTCTCTGCTTTTTTGTTTTATATGATTAATAAATTACGCTTATGTTTGTTTAGGGCTTGACCATATTTTCCAGAACAGTATCAAATGAAACTGGAATATTACAACAGTCATACTTTCGACAGTAACTCCTACTTAGTACGGTGAAGTTTTTTGTCTTTTTCCATTTACACCACTCTGAATAATATTCAAATATTAAATCAGTAAAATTATAATCATAGGTTATTTTACTGTCACGAGTAATATATTTAGGCTTTAAGAACTCTTCCACATTTTTAGTTGTACGCAAGTTTTTGTTTTCAAAAATTCGTATTCTTATGATTCTATTGCCATTATATTCTGCTGCTATGATTAAAAATGTGTTCGTGTTATTGATAGAAGCCGGGTATAACCCTACTTCAACATTGCCATCAAGAGGGTTGCTTGTCCATCCCAGCTTGTCATTATCATTATGATACATCCTATCTTTAATATTCTCTAGCGTAGATTGTGCAATTCTGTAACTACCGATACCGGCAATAGATTTCAATTCTTTTGCGGTAGCATCATCGCCCTTCTCACAACAGTAAAAGATAGCCTTGAACCATTGTTGCATAGTTAAATGCGTCCTATGGAAAAAGGTTCCTGCCGTAACTGAGGTTTGACGACCGCAGCTGCGGCATTTGTATTTATACGGAGCGATAGTCCAACAGGGCTTTTTCCCACAGTAAGGACACACAAATCCTCTTTTCCAACGGATTCTCTTAAAATATTCTAAGCAATCTTCATTTTTTAGGAATTTGTTTGAAAATTCTATAAAGCCCTGATTTTTACTGGAATTTTTCATAATTTATTTCTCTATTTTTGGTTTGTAAAGTGAAAAATGCCCCCAATCAAAAAATTTGAAATCGTTTTATTAAAAAAAAAGAGAGAAAAAAAGGGGGAAATATTGCTAATCTGGCAGTCGAAACAGCCCAAATAACAATCAAGCCAGGGGCGCTTCGACATCTAATAATTATGATATCACAGTTTACGGTGATAATCAAATCATTGGTTCGTAAAGTGAAAAAACGTACCCAATCTTTCATTTTAGAAATCGTTTTGTTAATTAGAGAGAAAAAGGGGGACTATTGAATACTATTCTCGATAATGAACGAAATGTTAATGCAAAGACAAAAACAAAGGTTATGAGAGAGAAATCTTATATGAAGGGAGATAGATTATTATGAATGAAAAAGGATTCCTAAAGCTACCGAGAGCTTTGATTGCAGCGCCGCTGCGGGATAAGCTGTCTGATTCGGCAATTTTGCTGTATTCTTATTTGCTTGGTCTATATGAATTATCCGAGATAAACGGAGAAAGATTTCGGGACGAAAACGGAAGGTATTATGTAGTGTGTCCCATCAGCACCGTTATGCGTCTGCTCAACTGCTGCAACAATAAAGCGGAAAGCGTATATTTGCAGCTTGAAAAACAAAATCTTATCTCCCGCAAACGGCAGGGGCTTGGCAAGGCGAATTTGATATATGTGAATCCTATTGTGGAAAGTTCCGCAACCTGTGCGAAAAACGCACTTGACCGGTGCGAAAATATAGATTCTGCAAATGAAAAAATCACACTTGCGGAAATGGGAAAAACGCACACTATCAAGAATGATTATTATCAAAAAGACTTGAATAATATCAATCCATCTATCAGCTACGAGGATGCGATGGAGGATATCCGCAATCAAATTGAATATGATGTTTTAGAGGAACGCGGCTACGGCG
>ONCY01000050.1 GCA_900316435.1 uncultured Eubacteriales bacterium
GATGGGTGTGTCGTCGCCGGGGAACTCGTACTCGTTGAGCAGGTCACGGATTTCCATCTCTACCAGCTCGAGGAGCTCTTCGTCGTCAACCTGGTCGGTCTTGTTCATGAATACTACGATGTAGGGAACGCCAACCTGACGTGAAAGCAGGATGTGCTCTCTTGTCTGAGGCATAGGACCGTCAGCAGCTGATACAACGAGGATAGCGCCGTCCATCTGAGCAGCACCGGTGATCATGTTCTTAACGTAGTCAGCATGGCCGGGGCAGTCAACGTGAGCGTAGTGACGCTTAGCGGTCTCGTACTCAACGTGAGCGGTGTTGATTGTGATACCGCGCTCTCTCTCTTCGGGAGCCTTATCGATGTTAGCGTAATCAACGAAGTCAGCGTCGCCCTCGAGGTTAAGAACCTTTGTGATAGCAGCTGTAAGGGTTGTTTTACCGTGGTCAACGTGGCCGATAGTACCAATGTTAACGTGCGGCTTATTTCTTTCAAACTTTTCTCTTGCCATGGGAAATTTCCTCCTTAGTCTTGTAAATCTTTCAAACTTTTCTCTTGCCATGGGAAATTTCCTCCTTAGTCTTGTAAATAATTTGATTTACATTATTTTTATTATTGTATCAATTTTTACAACAAAAATCAATAGCTTTTAATGTCTGCGGCAAATTTTTTTAAAGATTTACCGCAAATTCAATGAAGAAATCAGTCTTTCTTCTTGTCGCTCATGATCTTTTCGGCAATGTTCTTGGGAACCTCGGCATAGGTGTCGGGCTCCATTACATACTGGCCGCGTCCCTGTGTCTTGGAACGCATGTCGGTAGCGTAACCGAACATCTCGGAAAGCGGAACGTGCGCGATAACGCGCTGAACGCCGTTGTCGGCCTCCATGCTCTGGATCATGCCGCGGCGGCTGTTGAGGTCGCCGATAACGTCGCCGAGGTACTCCTCGGGAGTAATTACGGAAACCTTCATAATAGGCTCAAGAAGAACGGGGTCAGCCTTCTTCATAGCGCTCTTGAACGCCATTGAGCCGGCAATCTTAAACGCCATTTCAGAGGAGTCGACCTCGTGGTATGAACCATCGTACAGCTCAACCTTAACGTCAACTACGTTGTAGCCTGCTACAACACCGCTGAGCATTGCGCCCTGGATACCCTGATCGACAGCGGGGATATATTCCTTGGGAATAGCGCCGCCGACAACAGAGTTAACAAACTCGTAGCCGTGGTCTTTGTTCGGGAACACGTTGATCTTAACGTGACCGTACTGACCCTTACCGCCTGACTGACGGGCGTACTTCTCGTCAACGGAAGCTTCCTTGCGGATTGTTTCCTTGTAAGCAACCTGGGGAGCACCGATGTTAGCCTCTACCTTAAATTCACGGAGCAGACGGTCAACGATGATCTCGAGGTGAAGCTCACCCATACCGGCGATGATTGTCTGGCCTGTCTCCTCGTCGGTGTAAGCCTTAAAGGTGGGGTCTTCCTCAGCCAGCTTTGCAAGCGCGATACCCATCTTCTCCTGACCTGCTTTGGTCTTGGGCTCGATGGCAACGCGGATTACGGGCTCGGGGAACTCCATTGACTCCAGAATGATCGGGTGCTTTTCGTCGCAGAGTGTGTCGCCTGTGGTGGTGTTCTTAAGACCTACCGCAGCAGCGATGTCGCCGCTGTAGCAGCAGTCGATATCCTTTCTGTCGTTGGCGTGCATCTGGAGAATACGTCCCAGACGCTCTCTGTTGCCCTTGACAGAGTTGAATACTGTTGTGCCTGCGTCAACCTTACCTGAGTAAACGCGGAAGAAGCAGAGCTTACCAACGAACGGGTCTGTAGCGATCTTGAACGCGAGAGCTGCAAATGGCTCTTCGTCAGACGCGGGTCTTTCCTCTTCTTCGTCGGTCTCGGGGTTTGTACCCTTAATAGCGGGAATGTCTGTAGGTGCGGGCATGTAGTCGATAACCGCGTCGAGCATCATCTGAACACCCTTGTTGCGGTAAGAAGAACCGCAGGTTACGGGAACCATGGTGTTTTCGATGGTAGCCTTACGGATTACGGACTTGATCTCCTCAATGGTGATCTCCTCGCCGCCGAAGTATTTTTCCATAAGCTCCTCGTCGAGCTCCGCAACGGATTCGATGAGCTTCTCACGGTACTCCTCGGCAATTGCCTGCATGTTCTCGGGGATTTCCTCCTCCGAGTAGTCTGTGCCGTCCTCGTTGTGATAAATCTCGGCCTTCATTGTAACAAGGTCAATGATACCGGTGAAATCACTTTCGGCGCCGATAGGCAGCTGAATCGGCACAGCGTTACACTTAAGTCTATCCTTCATCATCTGAACAACATGGTAGAAGTCAGCGCCCATGATGTCCATTTTATTGACATAAACCATTCTCGGTACGCCGTAGTTGTCGGCCTGACGCCATACAGTCTCAGACTGAGGCTCAACGCCGCCCTTTGCGCAGAGAACCGTTACAGAACCGTCAAGAACACGCAGCGAACGCTCAACCTCAACGGTGAAGTCAACGTGTCCGGGGGTGTCGATGATGTTGATTCTGTGCTTTTTATACTGATGCTTGCTGCCTTCCCAGAAAGCAGTGGTAGCAGCAGAGGTAATGGTGATACCGCGCTCTTTTTCCTGCGCCATCCAGTCCATGGTAGAGGCGCCGTCGTGGGTTTCACCAATCTTGTGGTTTACGCCGGTGTAATACAGGATACGCTCAGTGGTAGTCGTCTTACCGGCATCGATGTGAGCCATAATACCGATATTTCTTGTTTGTTCAAGTGATACCTGTCTTGGCATAAAGTCCTCCTAAAATTACCTGAAAGATGAATCGCCTCAGCGATATTACCATCTGTAGTGAGCGAAAGCCTTGTTGGCTTCTGCCATCTTGTGAGTGTCCTCGCGCTTTTTGAACGCGCCGCCGGCGCTGTTTGTTGCGTCGAGGATTTCGCCTGCGAGTCTTTCCTTCATGGTCTTTTCACTTCTGGCTCTTGAGTAGGTTGTGATCCAGCGCAGACCGAGTGTCTGACGTCTTTCGGCACGAACCTCCATAGGAACCTGATAAGTGGCGCCGCCTACACGGCGAGCCTTAACCTCGAGAACAGGCATTACGTTCTCCATAGCCTGCTCAAAAACCTCAAGCGGGTTGTTGCCGGTCTTATCTGCAATAATTTCAAATGCACCGTAAACGATCTTCTGGGCAACGCCCTTCTTGCCGTCGTACATGATGTTGTTGATAAGACGGGTTACCAGTTTTGAATTATAAAGCGGATCGGGTAATACGTCACGCTTCGCAATAGAACCTCTTCTTGGCACTTTGCTTCCCTCCTTCACAATAATTGAGATATCATAGTATAGTTCCTGCCGCATAGCAGAACTTAAATTATTTAAGTCAAGAGAGCTTTGTCAATTCCTTATTTTTTCTTCGGACGCTTAGCGCCGTACTTTGAACGGCTCTGCATACGACCGTTTACGCCCTGCGCGTCAAGTGTACCGCGGACAATGTGGTAACGAACACCGGGGAGATCCTTTACACGTCCGCCACGGATAAGAACAACGCTGTGCTCCTGAAGGTTGTGACCGACGCCGGGGATGTAGGAACTGACTTCGATACCGTTAGAAAGTCTTACTCTGGCGATTTTTCTCAGCGCTGAGTTAGGCTTTTTAGGGGTAGCGGTCTTTACAGCAGTACAAACACCTCTTTTTTGCGGGGAGTTCTGGTTAATAGCAACTCTCTTCTTAGAGTTCCAGCCCTTCAAAAGTGCAGGCGCCTTTGCTTTCTTCTCAGAAACCTCTCTGCCCTTGCGCACCAACTGGTTAAATGTAGGCATGTTTTTCCTCCTTTCAGCAGTATTTAGAATTGATAAGCATGTGAACAGGCCCCCTCGCCCCTACCTATAAAAGGGCGCACTTATGCCATATTCACGCCTAAACATTATAAACTAATATTTGACAGTTGTCAAGGCTTTTATGCCTCTAACCAAAAAAATTCCCAATACTTACTATGGCATGTAACAACAACCTATTTAATAATAAATATAAATTCCATGGGAAGCGGCGTAGGCGGCACATTGCGCAAGCTGTTTTCTTCTTCCTCTTCTTCTTCCTCTTCTTCTTTTTCTTCTTCTTGGGTTATTTAGGTTGTTTAGGTTGTTTTTGGTTGGAGCGTGGAGTTTTTGTTGAGCAGACAGATACCGAAACTGCCTGACCCGCGAGTCATGATGCGCCGGCAACGTTACGTTGCATCCAATACGCGAATCAAACGTTTGTTATTACCGAAACTGCCTGACCCGCAAGATATGACGCGCCGTTACACCGAGCTTTCCTGCAAACCGACTTCTCCAAAGGCGCGCTGGGTGCAGCGTCACGCTGCCAAAAAAGAGCCGACTCTTTTGAGCCGACCCTTTTAGAAATATCAATTGTTATTCAATTATTTTTTCTTCTTCTGAACGAGAGTCTTGGTAACAACGATGCTGAAGATAACAAACGCGAGAAGAACAATACCTGCTACCCAAAGGATCCAGTAATCGCGGAGGGTATTGAAAATATAATCTGTGCCGTCCTTGGTATACTGCTGAACGAATGTGTCCTTGGCGTCCACATCGATATTGCCGTCAACGGAAGCAACATTCTTGTTGATGTTAGTCCAGAATTCGGGACCGGTAAACAGCTTGGCGGGAACGTCCTTGTTAACGCCTGTCTGTGTAGCTCTGAAAACGGAGAATACAACAGTCCAAAGAATAAGCGAAGCGGGAATAGCCGCGAACTTAGGTCTGTTCATCCACAGGAGAGCAACACCGGCAACAGCCGAAATAATGCACTGGGTAAGCATAATGCCCATTGCAAGGCCGGAGCCGTAGTCATTTTCCATCATGGTGAAGATGGTGTATGTTGTTGAGCTGTAATCGCCCTTGGCGGAACCGCTCAAGTTGAATACGTTGATGTATTCGCTCTGAGGAATCAGCTCAAATACAGGTAAAGCAATCATCAGAACAACGACAGCAATAAACAGAATAGAACCTAATCCCTTTGCAAAAACCGGAGTTCTGTATCTTTTGGTAAGCATTTTTATGTCCATAACACACCTCATAACTATACATTTGAATTGCCGCAAAAGCGTAATCCCTCTATTGATGATGATACCATAAATCGCATACTGTGTCAAGATATTTTTAGGTAACTTTTATCAATATTAAGCGAAATATTACATAAAATTGTTATTTACGCTGTTTCGCCGAGAAGAAGCTTTTGTGTGTGTTTTTCGTTTTTACGCGGCCGGGCGAATTACAACCGATGAATAAGCGGGCAGCGTTATTTTTCCGTCTTTTATCGCAAGGTGAGCATCATTTGCCGAAGCTAAGAAATCGGCGCAGACCTTAGCGTTGGGAATCATATCATTGGTAATTTCAAGCGTTTTTTCCTTGTCGGAGCTGAAATTGTGAATTACGAGCAGCTTTGTGCCGTCCTTTTCAATATAGTACGCACCGATAGCCGGGTCGTTAAATACCTGCTGCGAGGTGATCCTTCCTCTGGCGATCTCGGGATTTTGCAGCTTGACGTTGATTATCCTGCGGTAGTGGTTAAGCAGCGAATCGCTGTCTGCAAGCTGCTGTTTTACTCCGCCGTATTTGGGAGCCTCTACCGTTGAAGCGCCGTCGACGGTGATATCGGGAAGATTATCGCTGTCAAAGATCATCGGCAGTCGGAAATACTTGTCGCTTTCGGTATTAGGAGCGGTCATTCCGATCTCCTCGCCGTAGTAGGTGTAGGAATTGCCCGGAACGAGCATATAAACGTTAGCCGCGAACTTTTCCGCCGCAAGCCCCTTGCTTTCAAGCGCGTTTGCGATGCGCGCCTGATCGTGATTGGAAAGGAAAACGGCGTTGATGTAGTCGGGGTTCACCTTGCTCATCTTACTGTCGTAGGAGGTAAACTTTTTCGCGAGCGTTTGGCCGCCGCTTGTGTTTATAGCCTCAACTATTTCGCCGAAGCTCTGGGCGAATCTGAACGCGAACAGGCTGTCGATACCGCTTGCGTAGTAATCCTTGATTTTGGAATCGTCCTCCCAGTCCTCGCCGACAAGATAGACGTCGCTCTTGATTCCGCGGCAGGTGTCAACAAACCACTCCAGAAATTCCTCGCCGTTCGTGTGCTTGTTTTCAAAATACTTCACGGCGTCAAGTCGGAATCCGTCAACTCCGCGGTCAAGCCAGAATTCGGCGATCTTTTTGAATTCCTCTTTTGTTTCGCTTGAAGTCAAGTTCCACTCGGGCATTGTAGGCGAGAAGTTCGCCTCGCAAATGTAATCGCCGACTTTAATGGTGTTTACATCCTCGCTGTAATAGCCCTTTTCGTGAAATTCAAAGTACTTTGCCTTGCCGTCAAGATTGCCCTTTTCAACCTCCTCGCAAGCCTCTAAAAAAAGCGGGTTTTTGTAGGAGATATGATTGAGCACCAAATCCATGATAACGTTGATGCCGCGCTTGTGGCATTCCGTTACCAGCTCGTCAAAATCATCGAGAGTGCCGAAGCTTTTGTCGACGTTGTAATAATCCTCAACGCTGTATTTGTGATACGATTCGGAAGGATTGATGGGAGTCATCCACAGCGCATCAGCCCCGAGATCGTCGCCGCCGTTAGGGTCGCCGTCGTTAATGTAATCAAGCTCCGAAATGATTCCCTTGAAATCGCCTATGCCGTCGCCGTTTGAGTCGCAGAAGGACTGGGTAAAGATCTGATATACATTGCGGTATTTGTCGGTGTACGCGATCGCCTTGCCGCCCTTTACAGGATCCTCGGTCTTTTCTTCGGACTTTGATGATTCAGCGGATTTTGACGAGCCGCTGTCCGATGATGATTCACCGCAGCCCGACAATACGCAGCAGCCGAGCATTGACGCGCATAACAAGAATGAAAGAATCTTTTTCATAGATGTTCCTTTTTCGGCAGATGTAGTTATATCCTGCCGCCGATATGATTCATAAGGGGCGGCAGCCACTGACTGCCGCCCTCGATTGAGCTAATTAAATTGTCAGTGAGAAGGGACAGATTAACCCTTAACACCACCGGCTGTAACGCCTTCTACATAGTACTTCTGCATCTTGAGGAAGAGAAGCGTGATAGGTACGGCTACTACAACCGAGCCCGCCATGAACTCCTGGAACCACTGTGTTTTGTGGTCGGGGTCGATCATCATCTGCAGACCGATAGCAACGGTGTAGTTGTCGTGCTTATCGCCCATGATGATCTTGGCGAGAATAAAGTCTGTCCAAGGACCGATGAACGCGGTAAGTACCGTGTAAACAACGATAGGCTTTGACATAGGAAGAATGATCTTCCAGAAGATCTGGTTTTTGGTAGCGCCGTCGATTGTCGCCGCTTCATCGAGCGCTCGCGGTATGGTATCGAAGAATCCCTTTGATACCTGGAAGCCAAGACCTGCGCCGCAGCTGTAACATAGAACAAGCGCGATAAGGTTACCGTCAAGACCGAAGATCTTGAGCAGATAGTAGATAGCGATCATGGTCATAAAGCCGGGGAACATGCCGAGGATCATGGCGATGTTCATCAGGGTTTTACGAATGCCGAAACGAAGGCGGCTGAACGCGTAACTAACTGCCAATACCGAAATTGTTGAAATTACGCAGCTGAAGCATGCAACAACAAATGTGTTAACGAACCATCTCGGGAAGTTGAGCGAGGAATCCGCCGAACCCGCGAACAGGTCAACGTAGTGCTCGAATGTAAATCTTTTCGGAAGCAGAGCGTCGTTGGTGAGAACGCCGCCGTCCGCACGAAGCGAGTGAAGAACAAGATATACAAACGGCGCGATCCAGATAAGGCACATAACTCCGAGAATAACGTAGATGATGGCGTTGGAAAGATGTCTTCTGAACTTATAGCTTTTAATCATGAGAACGCCTCCTCATCCTTCATAGATTTGGAATTGTTATAGATAATCAGCGACAGTGTAGCGCAGATTATGAATACCAAAATACCGATCGCCGAGGCAAGACCGTAGTCCTTCTTTTCACCCATCGACAACTGATACAGCCATGTAACAAGGATATCCGTGTCGCCCGCGCCGTAAAGGTCAACGTTAGCAGGTTTACCGCCCGTCAACAGGAAGATTACGTTGAAGTTGTTGATGTTACCAACGAACTGGGTAATCAGCTGAGGCGTTGTAACAAAGATCATGTACGGCAGGGTGATTTTGGTAAAGGTCTTAAACGGCGAAGCGCCGTCGATGCGCGCCGATTCGTACAGGTCTTCCGGAATATTCATAAGAATACCGGACATCGACAGAATCGTGTACGGGATACCTACCCAGCAGTTTACTATGATTACCGTGGCTCGGGCACCCCACGCGCTTGCCCCCAGGAAGTCGATCCTTGGGTTCTCTCCGGTGAACAGTCCCAGGAAGATGTTGAACGCGCCCTCCTGTGTAAGCATCTGGCTCATCAGAAGAAGTGATACGAACTGAGGAACCGCGATGGTGATAACGAACATTGTTCTGAATACGCTCTTGAGCTTAATGCCCTTTTTGTTGATCATCAGAGCAACGATCATACCGAGAATGTAGTTGGTGAATGTTGCGGCAAACGCCCATATGAGCGTCCATCCCGCAATACTGAAGAAGGTCGTGGCCTTTTGGTCACTGTTGATAACGTCAAAAACGTTGCCAAAGTTTGTCAGACCGTTCCAGTCAAACAATACGGCGTGATATACACCGTGGTAGTTGGTGAACGCGATAAGAATCATGAAGATCAGCGGCAGTATGTTGAATACCGCGATCATCAAAATCGGGAAGGAAAGAAGGGTGATATGATACTTTCCGTCGAGGAAATCCTTAACATCCTCTCTGAGGGGAGTAGGTCTCTCGCCGTTCTCTCTCATCTTCTGATGCTTGTAAGCGTCTTTGATGTTGTTGATGTAAATGGCGAATACAACGATGGTAACAACAACGGTAAGTGTGCCGTAAAGAAGGATAAGCATCGATCTCTGACCTTCATCTACAACCTTTTCAAAGCCGAAGTCGTCATATTCAACTACACGGGGATGTGTACCGAGCGAGGGCAGCCAGTAGAGCTGCTCGAAGCCGAATACAACCATAAATACAACATAGAACGCCTCTACCAGCATGTAGAGAATGCCCTTGTAATATTTGCCCTTGTGAATATCGCCGAAGCCGAAAACAACATAAGAAAGTTTTGTTGCCCAGTCACCCTTGACAAAGGTGACACCGTAATTTTTGAAGCCTTTGCCTATTCCAAGAAAGAAGTGAGCAATTGCAAGCCCGATGGTCTTGAAGAATCTTCCGACCGAGCGGGGCAAATTTTTAAAGAACTTCTTAAAGTTAAAGACAAATCTTTGGAACGGATTGAGCTGTTTATATTCAACGTATGTCATATAAGCTCTCCTTTAAAAAGTCTGAAAATCTCTCTTATTATATAACACCAAACTAATAATGCCTTTTACGTTTCCCATATAATAAAAAACATTATTCGTTTGGTGTATAGAAAACGTAAATCAGGTAGCTTCGGGGCGCCCCGGAAAGGGGCACCCCTTTTATTTGATTTTGTTTTTCAGCGAAAATTATTCGTCTCTAACGGCGGAAATAACTTTGTTGAGAAGAGTCTTTGTAGCAGCTGCGTCTGAGGGATCCCAGCTGTCCTTGTACATCTCGCTTCCGAGTGAACCCATAGGAGTCCAGAATGTACCTGCGATCTTAACCTGTGCTACAGCGTTCTCTGACTGAGCGGAAACAGCCTTGAGGATCGGATCGTCAGCAAACGCCTTCTGAGCCTCGGTGTTGGAGGGACCCCAACCGAGCTTCTCAGCTCTCTGCTTCTGGCAATCAAGACCTGTGAGGTAGTAAGCCAGGATCTGAGCTGAACGCTGGAACTTTGTGTGTGAGTTAACACCGATGAATTTGTAACCGAACAGTGAGATAAGCTGCTTGTCTTTGTCGCCTACTTTGATGGTGGGAAGAGGAGCAGCACCGAACTTGTCGCCGAGAGCGTCCTTGTCAGCGGTGGAGTTCCATGTACCGTCTACGCCTGCGCCGACCTTACCGTTCTTGAAGCCGGTGGAGATGTTGGCGGGATCCTGTGAGCTGTATGTGCCCTTGTAATCCTTCATCAGCTTAGCGAAAGCCTGGAGAGTCTTAACGCACTCGTCCTCGTCGAAATCTACGAACTTCTGAGTGATGCCGTCATCCTCAAAGCCGTCGATAAGAGCGCCGCCGGTGAATGCGAATGTGCAGCTGTAGAAGCCGTTGCCGCTGTCCATGATGAACTGCTTGCCGGCATTCTTACAAGCGGTCAGAACGCCCTCAAATGTCTTGGCGTCTTCTTCTTTAACAACAGTGTTGTCGTAAACGAGATAGTAGCCGTTATCGTTTGTTTCGGGGAACGCCCACAGCTTGTCGCCGTCCTTAACAGCGTTAACGGTCTTTTCTGCGTTGTTGGCTTCTACTGTGCTTGCAAAGCCCTTGGCAACGGGAGAAAGAACCTCAGCGGAGATCAGCTTGTCAAGCTGGTCGCTCGGGAAGCCGAATACGTCGGCAGCCTTCTCGGCGTCGTTCATGATCTGGGTAGCGGCGTCGGATTCACCCTGAGCAACAACCTCGATGCTCTTGAACTTAACGTCCGAATAATGATCCTGGAAAGCCTTAACCTGCTCTTTAACAAGGCTTACAGCCTTATCGGGAGCCCAAACCTTCAGCGTGATGTCTGTCTCATCACCGAAGAGGCTTGCGTCGGGGAATGACGGATCGATGTCGCCGCCGCCCTTAGACTCGGACTTTGACTCGGTTGAAGAAGAATCTGACTTAGAATCGGACTTTGAAGAGTCACTGCTTCCGCCGCAGCCTGCGAACGCGGTTGCGGTCATCATGCCTGCCAATAAAATGGCGAGAACTTTTTTCATTGGAAATTCCTTCTTTCTTTAAATTTTGGGTAATAGAGCAAATTGCACAAATAACGCTCTGTTCCACTAAATAAATAATATCAAAAAAGTAAGCAAATTTCAACTCCTTTTGTACTTTTTATCTAACATGTTAAAATTAGACCTATTTTTTGTATATAATTACCTGACTTTTTCTTAATTTTGGAGGCTTTGACAAATTTGCGTGCTTATTTTTATGCAGATTGACCGCCGTTATGTTGTGAAACCTGCCCAAGTATCGCCTTGTTAATTGAGGTAAATGGCCTTTTTCAGCATACCGACAAGTTCAAATTTCAGCGGGCAAAAAAATTTCGATAAATTTTTTAGTTAATTTTCACTAATAATTTTTTAAACCAACACAAGCACGCTTTCAAAGGCGTTTTTTCATCAGTTTTCTTATCGCAAGATATTGAGTTCAGCATTTTTTAACCGCAATATTTTGAAAATGAAGTCCAAAACTGTTGTATTCCGAATTAAGAGTTGATATAATATATTTATACAATTATATGCCGCCCGCAAGAAAAAAACACTGCGGCGACGCAAAAAGGAGCGTTATTATGAAACTGACTAAGCTTTTAAAGAATGTTGACTATACCTTTATCCGCGAAACCCAAGCGGAGATAACCGATCTTGTGTACGATTCGCGCAAGGCTAAGGAGAACACAGCTTTCGTTTGCCTTAAGGGATATACCTCAGACGGCCATAAATTCGCTCAGTCAGCCGTCGAAAAGGGCGCGTCGGCTCTTGTTATTAGCGATGACCTCGATTTTGACGTACCCGAAAACGTAGCTGTGGTAAAGGTCGCTGATACACGTTTTGCGCTTGCACTCATGAGCGCGGAGCTTTTCGGCAACCCCGCAGACGAGCTCAAAACCATAGCGATAACGGGCACAAAGGGCAAGACGACGACCACCGCGATGATTGCCGAAATTTTTGAGCACGCGGGAATAAAGACGGGCACCATCGGCACGCTTGGCATTGTTTACGGCGGCAACACCTACAAGACCGACAATACCACGCCAGAGAGCTATGAAATCCAGAAGGCGATGCGCGACATGATCAACTCAGGCTGCAAGGCTATGGTAATTGAGGCGTCATCGATCGGACTTAAGCACAGCCGCCTTGCGGGCATGACCTTTGACGTGGGAATCTTTACAAATTTTTCAAACGACCATATCGGCGGCGTTGAGCATAAGGACATGGCGGAATACCTTTACTGCAAGAGCCTTTTGTTCCGTCAGGTGAGAAACGCCGCGGCTAACTGCGACGACCAAGTATATAAAGAGGTTGCAAAAGACTTCAAAGGCGAGCTGCACACCTTCGGCTTTTCCGAAAACAGCGGACTGCGTGCCAAAAACGACCATCTGCTCTCTGACGGCGGCTTTATCGGCGTTCACTTTGAAACCGAGGGAGCGCGAAAGCTCTCGCTCGACGTCGGCGTTCCGGGCATTTTCAACGTGTATAACGCGCTGGCGGCAATAAGCGCGGTAAGCTTTTTCGATATTCCCGACAAGGCTATCATCGACGGTCTTAAGGTGGCTCATGTCAAGGGCAGGGTCGAGCCGGTAAAGGTCCCCGGCAACTACAGCCTGCTTATCGACTACGCGCACAACGCGCTTTCAATGGAGAACGTACTTACAACATTAAGACAGTACAACCCCAACCGCCTTATTACGATGTTCGGCGCCGGCGGCAACCGTCCCAAGGTGCGCCGCTTTGAGATGGGCGAAACCTCGGGCAGGCTGAGCGACCTTTCGGTAATCACCGAGGACAACTCGCGCTTTGAGGACGTTATGGACATCATTGAGGATATCAAAACAGGTCTTGCCAAAACCGACGGCAAATATGTTGTAGTCCCCAACCGCAAGGAAGCGATCCGCTACTGTATGCTCAGCGCCCAGGACGGCGACATCATAGTGTTAGCAGGCAAGGGGCACGAGGACTATCAGGAGATAAAGGGCGTTAAGTACCACATGGACGAGCGCGAGCTGATAGCGGATATTATTAAAGAGGAAGGGCTGGTCAGTGATTAATACGGAAATTAAACAAAATTCTGATAACTAAATTCTAAAAACTATAAACTAACCAGGGCAGACAGCGCCGAGCGGCGTTATCTGCCCTGGTTTTTATTCATTACAATGAGGCGTTCGCTACACTGAGCAGGATATTTTTTATCTCATACAGCTTCTCTGACAAGTCCACATAATATGTATGCGGATTTTCAAAACGCTTCACCTCGTCCCACAGCAGGTCAAGCTGTTCCCTGCAATATGCGGCGATTTCTCCTATCGAGGGGCAGTCGTAAACAAGCTCGCCGTTTTCAAAAATAGGAACAAGCAGCTCCCTTGCGGTAAAGTCCGTGAGGGTTTTTGTTTTCCATGTTGCGTTCGGATCGAAAATGGTGTGAGGCTTGCTGTCGTCAACGGTCTCGTCATATACGCAAATCTCGTCGGCAAGCGCCTTGCCGCTCTCTCTGTCGTAGTAGCGGTACAGCTTTTTAAAATGCGGATTGGTGATTTTGGCGGTGTTTTCGCTGACTTTGATTTTCGGCACTATCTCGCCGCTCTCGTTCTCGACCGCAACAAGCTTGTAAACGCCGCCGAATACGGGTGATTTTGCCGAGGTGATAAGCCTCTCGCCCACTCCGAAGGTGTCGACCTGAGCGCCCTGCATCATAAGGTCTCGGATAAGGTTTTCGTCAAGCGCGTTTGAGGCAGTGATGGTGCATTCGGTGAGCCCCGCGTCGTCAAGCATTTTGCGCGCTTTTTTGGAGAGGTACGAAATATCGCCCGAATCAAGCCTTATTGCGCATTTCGTCTTGCCCTGAGGAAGAAGAACCTCCTTAAAGACCTTTATAGCGTTAGGTACGCCGCTTTTCAGCGTGTTGTAGGTATCGACAAGCAGAGTCGGGTTATCGGGGTAAAGCTCGCAGTACGCCTTGAACGCGTCATACTCGCTGTCGAACATCTGGATCCACGAATGAGCCATTGTGCCCCCTGCGGGAACTCCGTAAAGCTCGTCGGTAAGGGTGCAAGCCGTGCCCGCGCATCCGCCGATATAAGCCGCTCTGGCGCCGAGAACCGCGCCGCTCGCTCCCTGGGCACGGCGCGAACCGAACTCAAGGACAGCTCTGCCCTGAGCCGCGCGCACAATGCGGTTTGCCTTTGTAGCGATAAGCGTCTGGTGATTTATGCTGAGAAGCACAAATGTTTCGATAAGCTGCGCCTCAATGGCAGGCGCTTTTATAGTCATGATCGGCTCGTTGGGGAACACGGGCGTGCCCTCGGGAACCGCGTAAATGTCGCCGCTGAATTTGAAGTTTTTGAGGTACTTTAAAAAGCCCTCGTCAAAAATACCCTTTTTGCGCAGATACTCGATATCCTCGTCCTTAAAGTGAAGCTCCCTGATGTAGTCAATAACCTGCTCAAGCCCCGCCGCGATAGCAAAACCGCCGTCGTCGGGAACCTTGCGGAAGAACACGTCAAACCAGACGTTCTTTTCATAAAAGCCGTTTTTAAAATATCCGTTGGACATGGTGAACTCGTAAAAGTCGCACAGCATGGCAAAATTTTCCTGCTTCAAACCAAACACCTCGTTTTGTTTATTCTTATCTAATTGTAGCAACTGCTAATAATTTTGTCAAATTATATTTTTATTGTTTTTCGAAAATATTTTCGATTTGCCTCTTGATTTCTTAGAACATTTGTGCTATAGTGAAAGCATGTTCGAACATAGTTGCGAGATTTGGCATGAAGCGGAGGTGAAGTTATGTATATCGCCATTGACCTGAAATCTTTTTACGCGTCGGTGGAATGCGTTGCGCGCGGGCTTGATCCGCTTGACACAAATCTGGTGGTGGCGGACTTGAGCCGCACCGAAAAAACTATCTGCCTTGCGGTCACTCCCTCGCTAAAGAGCTTCGGGATCTCGGGGCGCGCGCGGCTTTTTGAGGTGATACAGCGCGTCGGCGAAGTCAACAGCATGCGCAAAAGCAGGCTGAGGGGCAAGGACTTTTCCGGCGAATCGCACTTTCTCAGCGAGCTGAAAGCCTGTCCCGACAAAAAGCTCGGCTACATCGTCGCTCCCCCGAGGATGGCGGAATACATGCGCGTAAGCACGCAGATATACGGAATTTACCTGCGCTACATCGCGCCCGAGGACATTCACGTCTACTCGGTCGACGAGGTGTTTATCGACGCCTCGCGCTACCTGAGAACCTACCGCATGACCGCGCGCGAGCTTGCAGACAAGCTTATCCGCGAGGTGCT
>ONCY01000058.1 GCA_900316435.1 uncultured Eubacteriales bacterium
AAGGACGACCTCAAGGGCGCTGCTGTAGGCGTTCAGATGGGCACAACAGGCGATATCTATGTATCCGACCTCGAGGCTGACGGCACAACCGTTGAGCGTTACAACAAGGGCGCCGACGCGGTTCTCGCTTTGAGCCAGGGCAAGGTAGACGCTGTAGTTATTGACAACGAGCCCGCAAAGGCGTTTGTTGCTCAGAACGAAGGCCTTAAGATCCTTGACGAACCGTTTGAAAACGAAGATTACGCTATCTGCATCGCTAAGGACAGCAGCCTTACCGAGGAGTTCAACGGTGCTCTTAAAGCGCTTAAGAATGACGGCAAAATCGACGAGATTATCAATAAGTACATAAAAGCATAATACAAATATCCAATAAAACATAATAATAATTTTAAACGGGCGGGTTTTGTGCCTGCCCGTTTTTAGTGATAGGGAAGTTGTTATGATACTTGTACAATCAATTTCTGCCTCTGTTTCCGCCGTGGCGTCAGGCGTCGGCGTAAAGGGAGATATTGAAAGCTTTTTCTCCGGCTTGTGGGACAGCTTTGAAAAAACCTTTATTTATCAGGACAGGTGGAGGTTCTTCTGGAACGGCCTGCTGGCAACTCTGCGAATCGCCTTTTTCGCGGCCATTTTCGGTATAGTCCTCGGCTTTTTGGTGGCCGCGGTACGCTCTACCTATGAAATGCATTTAAGAGGGAAAAAATGCAGAAACTTCGGCAATTTTATGATGAAGTTCCTGAATGTGATCTGCAATATTTACATTACCATAATCCGCGGTACGCCTGCCGTCATTCAGGTTATGATAATGTATTTTATCATCTTTGCAAACTCGCGCAACAAGGAGTTCGCCGCGGTGCTTTCGTTCGGAATAAACTCCGGCGCATATGTTGCCGAAATCGTCCGTTCGGGCATTATGTCGGTCGATAAGGGGCAGTTTGAGGCGAGCCGTTCGCTCGGCTTTAACTATCCCGGAACCATGTTTCTTATCGTATTTCCGCAGGCGTTCAAGAATATTCTTCCCGCTTTGGGCAATGAGTTTATCGTTCTTGTCAAGGAAACATCCGTAGCCGCTTATGTAGGTATTTCAGAGCTTACATACGTCGGAAACCTTGTGCGCTCTCGAACGTATGAGGCGTTTTTCCCGTTGATAGCCGTGGCGCTTATTTATTTGGCTATAGTTTTAATTCTGACGTTCCTGCTCAAAAAGCTTGAAAGGAGGCTGCGCAACAGTGACCGATAATGATGTTTTGATCAAGGTTGTAAACCTGCACAAGTACTTTGGCAAGCTTGAGGTTTTAAAAGGAATCAATGCCGAGATAAAAAAAGGCGACGTTATGGTCGTTATCGGCGCGTCGGGCTCGGGTAAATCAACATTTCTGCGCTGCCTGAATCTGCTCGAGGAGCCCACAAGCGGAAGCATTATTTTTGAGGGCGTTGATATCACCGACTCAAAAATTGACATAAATAAGCACCGCCAGAAAATGGGTATGGTGTTCCAGCAGTTCAATCTGTTTCCGCACAAGAGCGTTATCGAGAACATGACGCTCGGCCCGATAAGGCTTTTAAAGCAGAGCAAGCAAGAGGCAAGGGCAAACGCCATGAGATTGCTTGAGCGCGTAGGACTTGCCGATAAGGCGAACGCGTACCCCAATCAGCTTTCGGGCGGTCAGAAGCAGCGCGTAGCTATTGTGCGCGCACTTGCGATGAACCCTGACGTAATGCTTTTTGACGAGCCGACCTCCGCACTCGACCCAGAAATGGTAGGCGAGGTGCTTGAGGTTATGAAGCAGCTCGCAAAAGAGGGTATGACAATGGTAGTTGTTACCCACGAAATGGGCTTTGCAAGAGAAGTCGGCACCGAGGTCGTGTTTGTCGACGAGGGAGTTATCGTCGAACAGGCGCCTCCCAAGGAGTTTTTTGATAACCCGAAAAATCCGCGTTTGAAGGACTTTTTGTCGAAAGTTCTGTGATTATTTCAAATGTTTTTACCGTGAGGCGGGCTTGGCTCGCCTCATTTTTCTTTAAAGGAAAACTATGTGACAGCTGACTGAAAATAGCAAAATATTTAGTGTTTTGTCTTTACTTTATTTCCAATATATTGTATAATTGGTAATAAATATAAATAATGAGGTGTTATGTATGCAGCCCAAATATAAGAGAATTTTATTAAAGCTTTCGGGTGAGTCGCTCGCGGGCGAAATCAAACATGGAATCGACTTTGACACGGTCGTTAAAATCTGTGAACCAATCAAAAAATGCGTTGACGCAGGCGTTCAGGTCGGTATAGTTGTCGGCGGCGGAAACTTCTGGCGCGGAAGAACATCGGGCGAGATGGACAGGACACGCGCCGACCACATGGGAATGCTTGCTACAACTATCAACGCTCTCGGTGTTTGCGACGCGCTTGAGCAGCTCGGTCTTGACGTTAGGGTTCAGACCGCTATATCAATGCGTCAGGTCGCTGAGCCTTATATCCGCAACAAGGCGGTGAGCCACTTAAACAAGGGCAGAGTCGTTATCTTCGGCTGCGGCACGGGCAACCCGTTCTTCAGCACGGACACAGCGGCTGCGCTTCGCGCGGTCGAGATCGAGGCCGACGTTATTATGAAGGCTACAATGGTCGACGGCGTTTACGACTGCGATCCCAAAAAGAATCCAGACGCCAAAAGGTTTGACACCATCTCCTTCCAGGACGTTTTAAGCAAGGATCTCGCCGTAATGGACAGCACCGCTTCGGCGCTTTGCAAGGACAATAACCTTCCTATCCTCGTGTTCAGCATCGAGGATCCCGAAAACATCTACAGAGCGGTGTGCGGCGAGAACATCGGAACCTTAGTTACAAACAACGCATAATAATTTAGAAGTTTTATAATATATATTCAGGAGGCGTAACCATGAAAGAGCAATTAAAAAAAGCAGAGGAAAGAATGAACAGGCGTGTTGACCATATGCGCAAGGAATTTGCCGAAATCAGAGCGGGCAGAGCCAATCCCGCCGTTCTCGATAAGGTAAAGGTCGATTACTACGGTTCTCCCACTCCCGTAAATCAGCTGGCGGCTGTTTCCGTTACGGAAGCCAGAACGCTGACTATTCAGCCGTGGGACACTTCTCTGCTGAGAAATATTGAGAAGGCTATCCAGAAATCCGATATCGGCATCAACCCCAACAACGACGGAAAGGTTATCCGTCTTGTGTTCCCGCCGCTTACCGAGGAAAGACGTAAAGGCATTGTAAAGGACGTTCAGAAGGTAGCCGAGGACACAAAGGTTCAGGTCAGAAACGTAAGACGCGACACTATCGAAAAGCTTAAGGCTATGAAAAAGTCCGGAGAGCTGACAGAGGACGACCTCAAGCAGGGCGAGAAGAAGGTTCAGGATCTTACCGATAAGGTAACCAAGTCTATAGATAAGATCTCAGCCGACAAGCAGAAAGAGATTCTGGAGCTGTAATATGGCACTTTTCGGACTTTTCGGCAGAAAGAAAAAAGATTCCTTCAAAGGCAATGCTCTTGCCGATGAAGAGGGTATAATCCTTCCTCAGCATGTCGGCATTATTATGGACGGCAACGGCAGATGGGCTAAAAACCGAGGCCTGCCGCGCAAGGTAGGGCACCGCGAGGGCGCAAAGACCTTCCGCATGATAACCCGTTACTGCTCCGAGGTCGGCATAAAATACCTTACGGTTTACGCGTTTTCAACCGAAAACTGGAAGCGTCCCGAGGATGAGGTGGGCGCTTTGATGGGGCTTTTTAAGTCGTATCTCAACGAGGCGCTTGAGGACTTTAAGGACGACGACATCGTTGTGCGCTTTATCGGTGAAAAGAGCGGATTTTCGCCCGAGCTTCAGAAGCTTATGGACGATAATGTCGAGATATCAAAAGACCGCACGGGCATGGTGCTCAATATCGCCATGAACTACGGCAGCCGCGATGAAATAGTGCTAGCCGTAAAGAGTATAAGCGCGGATGTAAAAGACGGAAAGCTATCAGTTGACGATATTGACGAGCAGCTCTTTTCAGACCGTCTTTATACAGCTGGTCAGCCTGATCCCGACCTTATTATCCGCCCCAGCGGTGAGTACCGCATTTCCAACTTCATGCTGTGGCAGGCGGCATACACCGAGTTTGTAATTATGAATAAACTTTGGCCTGACTTTCAAAAGTCCGACCTTGACGAGGCGCTGCGCATCTATTCGCGGCGCAACAGACGCTACGGCGGAGTATAGCCGCGGCGGATACCTTACCAGCCCACGGTAGGGAGCGAGCGTTTTATTCGGTGGGCAGAAAGTGATGGAGATTATTATGAAATCGTTAAAGCCGAGATTGCTGACGGCGGCAATCGGAATCCCCGGGGTTCTGCTTGTTATTATCCTTTCGGAGCTTTGGCACCCTTTGGTAGGAATTATTGTAGGTCTTGCGTCGGTGCTTATGGTAGGAGAACTGCTTTACGCCAAAAAGCTGCTTGCATGTATTCCTCTTGCCGTTGTATGTATGCTTTATACTCTGTTGATGCCTATCGTGGTAACATCAGGCACGCTTGCTTACATTATAACCTATCTGTTTTTGCTGCTGGGTTTTGTGGTATTCCTTATTTACTACAAAAGGCTTAAGTTCTTCAGCCTTGCCTTCGCAATGTTCGGCACATCGCTTATCACTTTCGGAATGAGCGCGGTTCCCATCGCGTGCTGTACAAACGGAATCAGCGTAAGCTTTTTCTTTGTGCTTATTTTCCTGCTTCCGTGGATGGCTGACGGCGGCGGATTCTTTATCGGCAGCTACTTCGGCAAGCACAAGCTTTGCCCCAATATCAGCCCTAAAAAGACGATTGAGGGCGTGCTCGGCGGCGTAGTTTTCTGTATCGCTTCGGCTATGCTGATGGGACTTATTTTCCAGTTCCTTATTTTTGACAAAAACGAGGTCAAGGTCAACTTCGGCGCGCTTGTCGTTATCGCCGTTCTTGACTCGGTGCTGTCAATTTTAGGCGACCTTGGTTTTTCACTTATCAAACGCAACCTTAATATCAAGGACTACGGCTCTATTTTCCCCGGTCACGGCGGAATGCTTGACAGATGTGACAGTATAATATTTACAGCTCCCATGGTTGTTGTGCTCGCGCAGTTTATGCCGTTCGTTGAGAGTTTGGTGTGATCATGACAAAAAATATTTCTATTTTAGGCTCAACCGGCTCCATCGGCACTCAGACGCTCGACGTGGTTGACAAGCTAAGTTTAAAGGTTTCGGCGCTTTCGGCTGCCGGCAATATAACTTTACTTGAACAGCAGGTGCGAAAATATAAACCCGCACTTGCTGTGGTTTACGATGAACAAAAAGCGCGCGAGTTAAAGGCGGCTATAGCGGATACCGATACCCGCGTGCTCAGCGGGATGGACGGCCTTATTGAGGCGGCGCAGCTTCCCGAGGCGGACTTGGTTCTCAATTCGGTGGTCGGCATGGTAGGTCTGCAGCCCACGATTGCCGCCGCAAAGGCTAAAAAGGACATAGCGCTTGCCAACAAGGAAACTCTTGTCGCGGGCGGAGATTTAGTTACCGACGCCGTAAAGGAAAACGGCGTAAAGCTGCTTCCCGTCGACAGCGAGCACTCCGCTGTTTTTCAGTGTCTTCAGGGAATGTCTGACAAAAAGGTGCTGAAAAAGATTATTCTCACCGCTTCGGGCGGACCCTTCTTCGGTAAAAAGACCGACGAGCTGCGCGACGTTACGGTTGAGCAGGCTCTCAATCATCCCAACTGGAGCATGGGCGCAAAAATAACTATCGACTCGGCTTCAATGATGAACAAGGGCTTGGAAATAATCGAGGCGGGCAGGCTTTTCGGAGTCAGCGGCGACGATATCGACGTTGTTGTGCACCGCGAGAGCATTATTCACTCGCTTGTTGAGTTCACCGATAATTCGGTTTTAGCGCAGCTCGGCGTGCCCGACATGCGCATACCGATACAATACGCAATAACATATCCAATGCGCTATGAAAGCCCCGTAAAAGAGCTTAACCTGGCGCAAATAGGTAATCTGAGCTTTTTTGAGCCCGATTACGAAACCTTTGAGTGCCTTCGCGCCTGTAAAAAGGCGTTCGCTATGGGCGGCGCGGCAACGGCTATTGCCAACGGCGCCAACGAGGAGGCAAACGCGCTGTTCCGTCAGGGAAAGATAAAATTCCTTGATATCGGACGTCTTGTTATGGGCGCAGTGGACAGCATCCAAAACTTTACGCCGACCTGCGTTAAAGATATTCTTGATGTTGATAAGCAGGCGCGCGGTTATGTTAGAGACAGGGTAAACTGATTCTTTATTTTTTTGCGGAATCTGATTTGGAGTTGATTCATTTTTCATGCAGGTATTAACAACAATCGGACTCATCGTTATCGGAGTCCTCTTGTTCGAGTTCATCATCTTTGCTCACGAGTTCGGACATTTTATAACCGCCAAGCGCTCGGGAGTTCAGGTAAACGAATTTGCCTTGGGCATGGGTCCCAAGCTGATAAGCTTTAAAAAGGGCGAAACAAGATATTCGCTCAGGGCTTTTCCGATAGGTGGCTTCTGCGCTATGGAGGGCGAGGATCAAAGCAGCGATAACCCGCGCGCGTTCACAAACGCCAAGGTCTGGAAGCGCATGATAATTATAGTTGCGGGCGCGGTGATGAACATTCTCGTCGGCTTTGTGCTGATGGTTATTGTCACTATCAACCAGACCTCCTTTGTCGGAACTACCGTTACCAAGTTCACGCCCGATTCATATACCGCGAACTCAGGGCTTCAGGTAGGGGATAAGATAGTCTCCGTAGGCGGATATTCCGTTGCGAATTCCAGGGATCTGTCGCTCGGGATCCAGCTTCTTCCGTGCGAGGAGGTCGATCCGGCGTCGCTTACCGTATATAAGCAGGATTGCTGCGTGTACGCTAAGAATTACCTGATATCAATGTGTGATAACAAAATAATCGACTATAATACCGCAAACGCGTTATACGAAGGAGTCCTTTCCGAGGAAGCCGAGAAAATCAATGCGGCTAAGTCAAAGGACGAAGCATACGCGCTTTATAAAGGCGCTATCGACAAATTTTACACAGAGGCTAAGGCCGAAAAGCCAAAGGATTTTTCATATCCCGAAATCAAGGTTCAGGATAAGCGCGTGCGCTATGTGGGCGACGTTAAGGTTGTCCGTGACGGCGAAAAGACAGAGCTTGAGGACGTTCAATTCTATACGGTAAAAAAGGGCGATTCAGGTGACGAAACCGCCGTGCAGATCGACTTCTATCTGCAGCCGAAGGACAAAAACTTCGGCACTGTCATGGAGGAGACCTTTACGGGCACGGTAAGCATGGCAAAAAGCGTCTGGAAGTCGTTTGAAATGCTTATCCAGGGGCGCTTCCATCTGTCGGATATGTCGGGTCCCGTTGGAATAACAAAGGCGGTTTCGGATGTGGCGTCTGTAGGTATGCAGTCAAGCTTCGGCGACGCTGTGCTCAACATCGTGTTCTTCATGGCGCTTATCACGGTAAACCTCGGAATCGTAAATATGCTGCCGTTCCCGGCGCTTGACGGCGGACGGTTCGTGTTCCTTTTGATTGAGGCAATAATCAGACGCCCCTTGCCGCGAAAGCTTGAATATATAGTAAACGGCATCGGCTTGGCGCTTCTGATACTATTTATAATATTTATTTCAATAAACGATATTACAAAACTGATTAACGGTACTTTCCCGTCGATCAGTTAGTCAGATAGGGAGGAGAGCTTTATGGGCAGTAAAATTCAGGTAAAGGCAGGCAATGTTCTCATCGGCGGCGGCGCGCCCGTGTCGATCCAGTCGATGCTCAACGTGCCGTCAACCGATATCGAAGGCAGTGTAGCGCAGGCAAAGCGGCTTGAAGAAGCAGGCTGCCAAATCATTCGTGCCGCGATACCCGACATGGAAGCCGTAAAGCTTATTCCCGCTCTCAAAGAAGCCGTAAGCGTGCCTATTGTTGCTGATATCCACTTTAACTATAAGCTCGCGCTCGAGGCGTGCGCCGCAGGCGTTGATAAGATCCGCATCAACCCGGGCAACATCGGCTCCGACGACAGGGTAAAGGCGGTTGCAGACGCCTGCAAAAGCCGCAATATTCCCATAAGAATCGGAGTAAACTCGGGCTCGCTTGAAAAGGAGATCTTGGCTAGGTACGGCCATCCCACGCCTCAGGCTCTTTGTGACAGCGCGCTTTATCACGCGTCGCTTCTTGAAAAATTTGATTTTTACGACATTGTGCTTTCAATGAAAAGCTCAACCGTGTCTACAATGGTTCAGGCGTATGAAATCGCGGCGCAGAGCTGTGACTATCCGCTCCACCTCGGAGTTACCGAGGCGGGCACAGAACGCATGGGCGTCATCAAGTCCGCCGCGGGCATAGGCGCATTGCTTCTCCGCGGAATAGGCGACACGATCCGCGTTTCGCTCACTGCCGATCCGGTAAGAGAGGTTTACGCCGCAAACGATATTTTAAAGGCTATCGACCTTAAACAGGGCGGCGTTCAGTTTGTGTCGTGTCCCACCTGCGGAAGAACGAGGATCGACCTTGTTAAAATAGCGGGCGAGGTAGAGGACAGGCTGCGCGGCTGCGAGAAGGACATCAAGGTTGCCGTTATGGGCTGCGTGGTTAACGGCCCCGGCGAGGCAAAGGAAGCCGACATCGGAATAGCGGGCGGCGACGGCTGCGGTCTGGTGTTCAAAAAGGGCGAGATAATAGCTAAGGTGCCGGAGGATAAGCTTGTAGACGCGCTTATGGAGGAAATTGAAAAGCTGTAAATAAGGGAGGTTATTACTTGGGCGGCAGGCAGCCGTCAAAGGGATTAGATGAAAACATTAGAAGAAATATTTTGTTCCTTTCCCGAAAGCGGCGCTGTTGACAGCGGCGTTGCAAAGGGAGTTGTAAGGAAAGTTAATATATTAAACGAAGTGCGCGTAGTTACTCTGTATGCGTATTTTTCATCGCTTATACCGCGTGAAAAGCTGCTCTCTGCGGAAAAGGCGTATTCAAAAATGCTCGACGCCTCTGTCTGCATAAAACCGCACTTCCCATCAAAGCTGTTTACAGCCGAGTATTTCCCTGAGCTGTATACAGCGGCTAAACGCGAGATGCCAAGTATTAACGGCACGCTCAACAACGCCGACGTCCGCCTTGAGGGCGATACGCTTATTATCAATCTCAACAACGGCGGCAAGGCTCTGCTTGACGCAAAGGGCTTTGATCAGTCGCTTTCAAGGCTGATAGCCGAGGAGTTTGACCTCAGCCTTAAAATAAAATATACGGGCACTTTTGAGGTGAGCGACGCAAGTGACGAGTATAAACAGGTCATCAAGAGCGCCCAGACTCAGATAAAGCGCGAGGAGCTTAAAAAGGCTGCGGACTTTTTCAAAGAAGATGAGGAAGTCACCGTGGCTGTCCGTGAAAAGCAGGCTGAGGACGCCGTTACCGAGGTCGAGATAAGGGAGGGCAGCTTTGTCACTCCGCAAATCATCCGTTCGTCCGTACGTCCTTTTTACGGCAGGAGCATCCGCGGCAAGTTGTCGCCCATAAAGAATATCAGCGACGGCATGAAGAACGCGGTTGTCTGGGGCGATATTATTGAAAAAGAAAATCGCATTACCAAAAACGGCAAAAACGCAATTATCACTATCGACATCACCGATTATACCGGCTCTGTTACGGTAAAGCTCTTTTGCGGAGTTAAAGAGTCCGAGGCGCTGGATTCGCTCAAGCCCGGCAAAACTATTGTAGTAATGGGCAATGTTGAGTTTGACGATTTCTTAAAGGAAGTGGTGCTTTCGGCTGTTTCCATAGGAACTGCCGATAAAGTAAAGGTGGTCGACAACGCCGAGCAAAAGCGCGTAGAGCTTCATATGCATACAAATATGTCGCAGATGGACGCGCTTACTCCCGCAGGCACGCTGGTTCAGCGCGCGTACGATTGGGGGCACAAGGCGGTAGCTATCACCGACCACGGCGTTGCCCAGGCTTTTCCGGACGCTATGAAGGCGGCTGAAAATATCAAATACAAGCTTGGCGGCGACATAAAAGTAATATACGGCATTGAAGCCTATTTTATGGACGATTTAGTTGAGTCCGTATCGGGCGAGCAGGATTCAAGCCTTAAAGAAGGCACGTTTATCTGCTTTGACATCGAGACCACCGGGCTTTCTCCTTTGCGTGACAAGATAACCGAAATAGGCGCGGTCAAGGTTGAAAACGGCGAGATCACCGATATTTTTTCAACCTTTGCCGATCCCGAAATACCTATTCCTGCCAAGATAACCCAGCTTACGGGTATAACCGACGATATGGTCAAGGGCGCGCCTTCTCAGGGCGAGGCTGTTTCGTCGTTCCTTGAATTTGCGGGCGACAATATTCTTGTGGCGCACAACGCGTCGTTTGATACCTCGTTTATCCGCAAAGCCTGCGAAAATATGAACGCGGATTATAACTATACCTCGATCGATACCGTGGCTATAGCGAGGGCTATTCTGCCCGACATCAAGAACGTAAAGCTCGATACGGTCGCAAATTATCTCAGGCTGGGCAGCTTCAATCATCACCGCGCAACGGATGACGCCGATATCCTGGCGAAGATATTCATTTCGCTTTGCAGCCGTCTTGAGGATGATTACAATATCACGTCCGTTAAGGATATCAATACAAAAATTGCGGGCGGAGACTTTAAAAAACTGCCGACGCATCATCAGATAATTCTTGCAAAGAATAATATAGGGTTAAAGAACCTGTATAAGCTCATTTCCAAAAGCCATTTGGAAACCTTTTATAAAAAGCCGCGAATCGCAAAAAGCGATTTGGTAAAGCACCGCGAGGGGCTTATCATCGGTTCCGCGTGCTGCGAGGGAGAGCTTTACAAAAGCATTCTGAAAAACGCGCCTTGGGGCGAGATAAAGCGGATAGCTTCATTTTACGACTATCTGGAAATACAGCCCTCGGGCAACAACGAGTTTTTGATACGCAACGGCACCTTCAAAAATGTTGACGAGCTGCGGCAGATAGACCGCACAATAATAAAGCTTGGCAAGGAACTGGGAAAGCCCGTATGCGCAACCTGCGACGTTCATTTTATGAATCCGAGCGACAGCGAGTACCGCAAAATCCTACAGGCAGCTCAGAAGTTCAAGGACGCCGACAACCAGGCGCCGCTGTATTTGCGCACCACAGCCGAAATGCTCAGGGAGTTTGAGTGGCTCGGCAAGGAAAAGGCGTATGAGGTTGTTGTTACAAACACCAACAAAATAGCGGATATGTGCGAGGACATCAGACCGATTCCAAAGGGCACATTCCCGCCGTTTATCGAGGGCGCTCAGGAGCAGCTCATTTCAATTACATGGGAGCGCGCCAAGAAAAAGTACGGCGATCCGCTCCCCGAAATAGTAAAGGCAAGGCTTGACAAGGAGCTTAACTCAATCACCACCTACGGATTCTCGGTGCTCTACATGACTGCTCAAAAGCTTGTTGCCGACAGCGAGGCTCACGGTTACTTGGTAGGCTCGCGTGGTTCGGTAGGCTCGTCGTTTGTTGCCACTATGTCAGGTATTTCAGAGGTTAATCCGCTCTGTCCGCATTATATCTGCCCCAAGTGCAAGCACAGCGAGTTTATTACCGACGGCAGCTACGGCTCGGGTTTTGACCTGCCGCATAAAAACTGTCCCGAATGCGGAACGCTGATGGATCAGGACGGACACGAGATACCGTTTGAAACCTTCCTCGGCTTCAAGGGCGACAAGGTGCCTGATATCGACCTTAACTTCAGTGGCGAGTACCAGTCAAAATCTCACCGCTATACCGAGCAGCTCTTCGGTAAAAACAACGTATTCAAGGCGGGCACTATTTCTACCGTAGCGGAAAAAACCGCTATAGGCTTTGCCAAAAAATATGTCGAGGAGCGCGCGATCCCCTGCAACAAGGCGGAAATAAAGCGCCTCGCAAAGGGCTGCACCGGAGTTAAACGCACAACCGGTCAGCACCCCGGCGGCATGGTAGTTGTGCCGCGCACAAACGAGGTCTATGACTTCTGTCCCGTTCAGCACCCCGCTAATGACATGAAGTCCGACAACATCACAACGCACTTCGACTTCCATTCTATCCACGATACCATCACCAAGCTTGATGAGCTGGGACACGATGTTCCGACTATATATCACTATCTTGAAATGTTTACGGGCATCCCCGTAATGAACGTTTCCATGAGCGATCCAGACGTTATTTCGCTGTTTACGTCAACAAAGGCGCTCGGCGTCACGCCCGAGGAAATCGATTCCCAGACCGGTACATTCAGCATTCCCGAATGCGGCACAGGCTTTGTAAGAGGAATGCTTGTTGAGGCAAAGCCCAAGACCTTTACCGACCTTTTGCAGATTTCGGGTCTATCGCACGGTACGGACGTATGGCTCGGAAACGCCCAGGAGCTTATCCACAAGGGAACCTGCACGATTTCCGAGGTAATAGGTACGCGTGACTCTATAATGACTTATCTTATGCATAAAGGTCTTGAGGATTCAATGGCGTTCAAAATCATGGAGATCGTCCGTAAGGGCAACGCCACAAAGCTCTTAACTGAGGAGCACTTCAAGGCTATGCGTGAGCATGACGTTCCCGAGTGGTATATAGACTCATGCATGAAGATAAAGTACATGTTCCCCAAGGCTCACGCCGCGGCGTATATGATAGCGGCATTAAGGCTCGGCTGGTACAAAGTCCATAAGCCCACCGAGTATTACGCGGCATACTTTACGGTGCGCAGCGAAAACCTTGACGGCGCCCTTGTAATGAAGGGGCACAGCGCGGTTAAAACCCGCATGAACCAAATAAAGCAAATGCAGGCGGCGCATGAGTCCAGCGACAAGGACGATAAGGATTACGCCACGCTGCAGATAGTTAACGAGATGATGGCGCGCGGGATAGAGGTCCTGCCGGTTGACATCTATAAATCCGAGGCAAAGATGTTTGTAGTTGAGGACGGCAAAATAAGGCTTCCGTTCTCATCGCTCGCCGGCGTAGGCGAAGCCGCTGCCGAAGCTCTTGCCGCGGAGGGTAAAAAAACAAAGGAGTATCTTTCAATTGAGGATATTCAAATAAAGACCAAAGTGACAAAGGCAGTCATCGAAACACTGCAGAGTGTGGGCGTGCTCAGCGGTATCCCCGAAAGCTCGCAGATGTCTTTGTTCTAAAGGAGTGACAGGTTTGAAAAAAACAATGTTAACTATGAAGAATGTGCTTATAGCAATAGCTTTTGCGGTATTCCTGATTTTCTTCTTCATCAACATCACATGGTTCTGGGGATTGCTGGGTACTTTATCCGGTATTCTTACGCCGTTCTTTATCGGCTTTCTTATTGCTTATATCCTCAACTTCCCGTATAAGTTCCTCTATACAAAAGCATTCGGAAAGATGGGAACAAAGCATAAGATTTTTGCAAAGCTGCGCAAGCCTCTGGCGCTTACGATCACCTATGTGGGAACCTTTGCCATTATTGCCGCGTTGATAGGACTTTTGATTCCTCAGATCATAAGCAATATGTCAAATCTGATTTCAAAGTTCCCGGACTATATATCTTCGGCGCAGAGCACTTTAAACGATTGGGCAAAGAGCCTCAACGAAATGGATCTGCCGTTTGCCAAAAACATTAAGTTTGACAACATCGGCAACGATATAATCAAGTTCCTTACAGGCAGCCAGGATATTACAAAAACCGCGCTCGATTGGTTGCAGAGCTTTTTGGGCAACTTCGCGTCAGGTCTGTACAACTCTTTT
>ONCY01000124.1 GCA_900316435.1 uncultured Eubacteriales bacterium
TCTCAAACTCAAACACGCCGACGGGGCTTGAAGAATCCTTGCTGCCTATTGTCTTTACGGTGTTGGGGAGAACCAGATTGTTTAAGCTGCGGCAGTTGTAGAACGCTTCTTCGCCAACGGTTTTAACGCCCTTGGGAATGTTGATGTTTTTAAGTCGGCGGCAGTCGAAGAAGGTTTCGTCTGCAATTTCTGTCAGGTTCTTGCTCAATGTAACGCTCTCAAGGTAAAGGCACTTTTCAAAAGCGTTCGCGCCGATTGATGTAACGCTGTCGGGAACCGTGACTTCGGTAAGGCTCGGACAGTTGTAGAACGCTCCCTTGCCTATGCTTTTAATGCTGTCGGGAATTGTAACGCTTTGAATGTACTTGTTGTTTGCAAATACCCAGTCGCCGATAGCGCTTACTGTTTTGCCTTTGAATTTTTGGGAAATTTTAACCTCAGCGGCGGTTGAAAAGGTATCAGTTATCTCCAGTGTGCCGTCTGACAATTCTTTATAATCAAAACTATGCGCTCCGGATGTGCCGCTCCAGTCAAAATCTCTGCCGGATTCGTCAATCGCCATGTCAACTTCTTCGGCGCTCAGCCCAAGAGCCTTTGCTGTATCATCAATTGTCTGCTGAACGGTTTTGCCGTTGAACTTAACAGCGTTGTCGATGCCGTCTCTGCCTGTGGAGCTGAGGAATCTTACAAACATAGAATAAGCTGAATCACCCGGCCAGTAAGCGTTGCCTATCACGTTGCCTATTGCGGTAATGCAAACGGGGTTGCCGTATATGTCGGGATCAGCATTTGCCCATTTAACAATACGGCTCGTTTTGTTTGAGTCAACGTTGTTTTCTACATCGCTGCCCGGGCAGTAAGCGATATCGCCTAAGCAATCAGACCCGATAATCAGGTCGCAAGTCTGCAAACCCCAGTCAGCCGTGAAAATAACGCCGTAAGCATTGCTTAGATCAAGAGTAATACCCTTTGCGTCGAGATCAAATGACCAAATACCGTTGCCTTCGTCGGTCATCTTAGCCTTTTTGGAACCCCAGGGAAATATTTCGCTGTTGTTGTGTTCGTACAGATACATATAGATATAATTGAAATTCCTGAACAACTTGGGGTTCGCGTAAAAATAAATGGAATTGTCGTCTTTGTCCTGCTGCCATTTAGGGGCCTGATATTTTGGGTTCTCATACGGATCAACAGGGGTTGAAGGATCAATGTCTGTAGGGTCGGGAATTGGAGGTTCAGTATATTCAACATACGTAAAATTGCCTCTTACGCCGCCCATTTGTTCGTTAAGCTCTTTTGTCGGCCATGAGCCGTACTCGCCGCTTCCGTAGTAGAAGTAAACGTCGCCATCGTAAGCAATTTTGTTGGTCGTGGGGGCCTGAATCATCTTGTTGGGGTCAAGGCTTACTACAAATACCATGTTGTCGAAGGTGAAAGATTCGCCATAGCCATTTGGCTCTTCAGCCTTATAATAAATTCCATCTGCACCTACAAGGTCTTCATTAAAGAAATTAGCTTCATAGCTGCCGAACTCAGAGAGGTCGGGAGCGTAGTCGTCAAGCACTATGTCAACCTGGAAGGTCTTTTCATCATTTGTGAGACGATCCCACTTCTCGCCGTTGAAAACAGCGCATAGCTTGTTAGCTTCTACCCAGAAGTTGTCGGACTTGATATCAAGAGGGTAAATGCCATCAACGCCGGCTTTCTCAAAAGCCTTCATGTATATGTATCTGAATAATATGTCATATGTTTCGTGATTATCATATCTGGAATAATACTGACATGGAAAATCCCTTATTTGTTGAGCAGCCTTATAGAATGGGTTTTTGGAAGGATCTTGTTCAGTTCCGCCGTCAATAAAGTTGTTCCAGATAAGCATTGTTGCGTTGCCCACTTCGCCGTTGCCGTAGCTTGGAACGTCAATTGCCCACAGGTTATCAACGCCTTCTTCATCAACCTTTTCAGCCTGCCAGCCCGGCCAGCCGTTTGACCAGCCCTGAGAATGGGGGGTGTCATAGCCGCTCCACCAGTAAGCGCCGCAAAGGCCGCCGTCTTTGTCATTTTTGGTAATGTCGTTTTGCCATGGACCCGGCATAGCGAACATCAAACGGTTTGTCTTGGTGCTTGCACTCGAAGGGGTGTAGGTCGGGTGATCACAATAACTGCCGGGAACACCCTCATAATCATCATATGCCGCAGCATTGACAGCGCCGACAGCCATGGTCGAAGCAGCCATGGTACCTGCAAGCGCAAGGCTCAATAATCTTTTCTTCATTTGTATCCTCCTTTAATTCAAAATATAATCTGACACCAATATTATACCATACTTTTAGTCATAATGTATGCCAAAATAATAGCTGTAATTTTGTGTAAACTGTATTAATGAAAGGTGAAATAGTATCGCAACGCACAAAATTGCTTTCTGTCTTTTGTGCAAATGTTATCGGCATTCTTAGGCATAACAAAAACGCTCCCGATTTGGGAGCGTTTAGTTTAATTAAGATACATAATTAAGCGGATCCTGATATTCGCCGTCGAGGCGAACCTCAAAATGCAGGTGAGGGCCTGTTGAGTTGCCCGTTGAGCCGATATAGCCAATTACCTGACCTTGGCTGACGTAGTCGCCTATTGAGCAGGCAAGCTCGCTTGCGTGACCGTAAACCGTCATGTAGCCGTTGCCGTGGTCGATCATAACATAATTGCCGTAGCCGCCGCCGTCATCGCCCGACCATACTACCGTACCGCCGTCTGATGCGACAAAGGGCTGACCGTAGTCGCTGCCGCCCGCAATATCAATGCCGTTGTGCATTCTGCCCCAGCGCCATTCCATGTAGCTTGTGATGCTGTGAGTGTGGGGGACAGGCCACATAAAGCTGCCTGTCGATTCGCCCGAGCCGCCGCTTTTTGCGGTGCCGACGATTTTCTTTTCGTTAACGGGCTTTGAAATCTCTTTCTCGCCTGTTACAACCGCGTCGGTCTGGTCGCCGTTTACAAATGTCAGACGAAGTGTGGTCTGATTTGTGCCGTTCTGACCTTCCTGAGTAACTTCCTCATAGCCTTCGGGCTGGCTGTCGTCCTCTGTGATCTCTGTTTCGTAGGGGATTTCTTCCTCGTAGATCCAGTCGGTTTCAAGCTTGATGGAGTACATGTACTTTGAATATTCCATCAAATCGTCAACGGATTCGGTATCTTTATTGCCTGAGTAGGGTTTAACCTCTACCTTGTTGGCAAACTCGGTCGTGGTGGCGTCGTCATAGCCTTCCTTAGCGTCGGCAAGAATGCCGTCAAGAGCTTCCTTAAGCTCCTTGCCGTCGTCAACTACGCCGATAAGCTCGCCGTCGATGTAAAGCCCCGAAACACCCGAAACATCGGGCTCGGTCGTTTTGACCGCGCGTACGGGTTCATCTGCCGTTGCGGGGCTGATGACTGCGGGAGTCAGCGCGTCTTGAGGTTCTTTGCTGTCTGTTGAGGAGTCGAGCGCGCTTGCTACAGTAACAAGAGAGAGCATTGCCGCGGTAACGCTTGCCGCTACCGCAATAACGACTCTTTTCTTATATACTACCTGCTCGCGGGCGCCGCCCTCGAAGTGTGCGGGCTGAGGTATTTTC
>ONCY01000054.1 GCA_900316435.1 uncultured Eubacteriales bacterium
GGAGGACGCAGGAATCCTGACGGATTCCGAGGACGACAACGCAGTTATGCGGAATTTAACGCAACAGATGTTAAAGGGTTTTATTGGATATTAGTATTATCTAAAAAAACAGGCAAAAACATTGAAAAAACCTGAATAATCTGGTATAATTAATAGATTGAAACATACGCGAAAGCGTGAAAGGAGGATGTTTGTTTGGCTGAAAATAAAACGCCTGAAAGAAAGACATCCAATCAAACAAAAAAACGCGCTCAAAAGGGGCCTAATCAGCGGCTCCGTCAGCGTTCGGCAATAATAATAATGGTGATTCTGGTGTTGGGCTTCGGCGCAACGCTGCTCAGACTTGCAATGCTTACCGTGTTCCAGGGCAGCGAGCTGCAGGAGCGCGCGGTCGATCAGCAGCTTGCCGATACAACTCTTACCGCCAAGCGCGGAACGATTTACGACGCCAACGGCAACGTGCTTGCCGAAAGCGCCTCGGTGTGGCAGGTCGTAATGGCTCCCATCAACTTCAAAACCGACGAGCAGCGCGCCGCTGCGGCAAAGGGTTTGTCGGAAATTCTTGGCATGGAGTATGACAACGTGCTTGAAAAAACCCAGGGCAAAAGCTACTACACCGTAGTCAAGCGCAAAATTGAGGTTGAACAGCGCGACAAGGTGCTTGAGCTTATCAACACCCTGTCCGAAACCTACAATTGCGACGGCGTAATCACCCTGCTCGACGACTACAAAAGATATTACCCACACAACGATCTGGCTTCCTGCGTTATCGGCTTTGCCGGTGCGGACGAACAGGGCTTGGAGGGCGTTGAGTTTGAGTACGACAAATACCTGGCGGGCACGCCCGGCAGAATTGTAACCGCGCAGAACGCGCGCGGAACCGACATGCCGTTCTCGTACGAGCAGAACATAGACTCAAAAGACGGCAACAACATCTATCTTACAATCGACCAGAATATCCAGGCGATATGTGAAAAATACATGGCTCAGGGCGTTACCGAGCACAACGTTCTAAACAAAGGCGTCTGCATAGCCATGGACGTAAACACGGGCGCTATAAAGGCGATGGTTGTTTCTCCCGGATATGACCTCAACGACCCGTATAAGCTTTCTCCCGAGGCTCAGGCGGAAATCGACAAGCTGCCCGAAAAGGAGCAATCAAAGGCGGAGGGCGAGGCGCTGTCGGCAATGTGGCGTAACAAAGCCGTTGCCGATAACTACATGCCCGGTTCGGTATTTAAGATGTGCACCGCATCAATGGCTCTTGAGGAGGGCAAGGTTACTGACAACAGCACCTTTGTGTGCGGCGGGTCAATGGTAGTAGGGGATAAAACAATTCACTGCCACGCTTTGGGCGGCCACGGCGGCCAGACCTTTGTTCAGGCTATCTGTAACTCCTGCAACCCTGCCTTTATTCAGATAGGCCAGCTTGTGGGACTTAATAAATTCCGCGATTATTACCAGGGCTTCGGCTTCTCGGAAAAATCGGGGATCGACCTCCCCGGCGAATCTGACGATAGCTTCTGGGAAGAGGGCGCTATGTCCGAGGTCGACTTCGCGGTTGCATCCTTCGGCCAGAACTTCGGTATCACTCCTATTCAGATGATCACAGCCTGCGCGGCTGTTTCAAACGGTGGCTATGTGCTTCAGCCATACGTCGTTTCAAAAATCACCGACTCAAAGGGCAACGTTGTAAAGAGCGTTGAAAAGAATGTTAAGCGCCAGGTTATTTCAAAGGCGACCTCCGACAAGATGAACGAGATTCTCGGCTACAACACCGAGCAGGCGGGCGCTACCGCCGGTTATGTAGCGGGCTACAAGGTAGCGGGAAAAACAGGTACCTCCGAGAAAATCGGCGTTGTCAAAAAGCAGAGTACCTTTGAGGAGGATTACATTGCTTCATTCTGCGGTTACGCTCCGGCAGACGACCCGCAAATCGCCATGCTTGTATTCTTCGACACGCCGTCGGGAGGCGCATACTACGGTTCACAGGTAGCGTCGCCCGTATTTATCAATATTATGACCGAGGTTCTTCCGTATCTTGAAATCAAGACCAATTACTCGGAAGAAGATCTTAAATATCTCGATACCTCGGCGGGCGATTACACCGGCATCTCAACCGAGGAAGCGGTGTCAAAGGCAGAGGCGGACGGCTTTACCGTCAGCGTCAAGGGCAGCGGCTCCAAAGTAATCGCTCAGATCCCGGGCGTATCCTCAAAGGTTTCGGCGGGTGGCAATATTGTGCTTTATACCGACGAAGAAAGCAGACAGGAGACCGTAACGGTACCCAGCTTCAAGGACTACACGGCTGCCGAGGCAAACAGCGTTGCAAGTCAGTACGACCTGAACGCCAGCTTCACCGGCGCTATAAGCTCGGGCGGCAAATGTGTTGACCAGGATATCAAGGAAGGGACCGCGGTTCCGCCGGGTACGGTTATAAAGCTAACATTCAGCGCGTCTTCCAACGGAGGATTCAACGATTAGCGAATAAAAGACAATTGACAAATATTGAAAGGAACGAAAAATAATGGTAGTTTACGGTATTTGGACATTTTGCGCGGCGATTATCGCTTTTGCGATTTCCGCGGTAGTCGGAAAGTTTTTAATCCCATACTTGCACAAGCTGAATTTCGGACAGACGATCCTTGACATCGGTCCCAGCTGGCACAAGGAAAAGCAGGGCACCCCCATTATGGGCGGCATAATGTTTATTATCGCTATTACATCTGTGACCATTGTCAGCACACTGGTATATGTGTTTTTCGGCGAGAGCGTTATTGAACCCATCACCTCAAATATCTCCAAGGAAGCGACATATATTTTCGCGGGTCTCGGCTTGGCACTCGCAAACGGTATCATCGGCTTTGTAGACGACTACACCAAGGTCGTAAAAAAGCGCAATCTCGGTCTTACCGCTATCCAGAAGCTTATCTTCCAGTTTGCCGTCGCGGGCGCATATCTTGCGGTTCTGGGTATATCAGGCTGCGGCACCGAAACTATCATCCCCTTTGTTGAAGAGCCTGTTGACCTCGGCTTCTTCTACTACATTATCTCCGCAATCGTCATTGTAGGCATCGTAAACGCGGTTAACCTCACAGACGGCGTGGACGGTCTTGACGGCTCGATCACCTTCTTTGTAGCCGTGACATTTATGCTTATTTCAAGCTCGCTTTACAGGCTCGGTATCACAGCGTTCAGCGCCGCAGCAGCGGGCGCGTGCCTCGGCTTTTTGGTGTGGAACTTTCACCCGGCAAAGGTGTTTATGGGCGACACCGGCTCGCTTTTCCTGGGCGGCCTTGTATGTGCGCTGGCGTTCTCGGTAAGAATGCCTATTCTGCTGCTTCCCATGGGTATCGTGTACCTGTGCGAGATGTTCTCGGTCATTCTTCAGGTCGGATATTTCAAGCTCACCCACGGCAAGCGCCTGTTTAAGATGAGCCCCATTCACCATCACTTTGAAATGTGCGGCTGGAGCGAGGTCAAGATCGTAGCGGTGTTCAGCCTTGTTACCGCTCTGTTCGGAGTTATCTCATTCCTGCTTGTCACCTTCGGTGTGAAAAATATTATATATTAAATGTAATTTGCAACTCTCAGCAAGGGAGGAACAATTTTGGCTCCAAATAAAAAAATGATTCTGCGCGGCGACGTCAATAGGATTTACGACGACAAGTACCGCAGCAGCCAACAGGCGAAAAAGGAAAAGCTCTTTATCCGCCCGACGCGTCAGCGAAAACTCAAAAACGCGAAGTGGTTCTCGGTGGGAATGGGAATCGACCTGCCGTTTTGCCTGCTGATACTTATTCTGCTTGTTATCGGAACAATAATGATGTTCTCGGCAAGCTACGCGTTTGCGTATTATACGGTGGGCGACAGCTTTTTCTACCTTAAGCGTCAGATAATCTTTATCGTGCTGGGTATTGCCGCAATGGCGATAATGTCGTTCTTTAACTACAATAAACTGCACAAGATCGCGCCGATAGTTTTGGGCGTGGCGTATTTTTCGCTGCTGCTTGTGCTTATTATCCCGTCGGTAGAGGGCGGCGTAAAGCGCTGGATCCCTCTGGGAATATTCAACCTGCAGCCGTCCGAAATCGCAAAGTTCGCGGTTATCCTGTTCTTTTCGCACTGGGCAAGCAAATACTATAAGGTTATGCAGCTTCCGAAGTACAGCATACTTCCCGGCGTGATTGTGTTCGGTACTATCGCGGGGCTTCTGCTGCTTGAGCCGCACTATTCGGGCATTGTAATTGTCGGCGTGCTGACGGTTATTATGCTTTACATCGGCGGCATGAAAACAAAATATCTTATCGTGGGCGGAATAGCGCTGGGCGTTATTATTCTGCTGCTTGCGGTAACGGGCGGACTTTCCTACGCTATGAGCCGTATGGACGGCTGGGGGCAGGCGCTGTCCGCCGAAAGAGGAACCGATTTGTGGGATCAGACCTGGCAGACGCGCAACTCGCTTTACGCGATAGGCTCAGGCGGCCTTTGGGGGCTTGGGCTCGGTCAGTCAAGGCAGAAGTTTTTGTATCTTCCGGAGCCGCAGAACGATTTTATTTTCGCTATTGTTGTAGAGGAGCTCGGGCTTATCGGCGCTGCTATCATTCTGCTTATTTTCGCCCTGCTTGTATGGCGCGGAATCACCCTTTCGCTTCGCTCCAAGGATAAATTCGGCAAGCTGCTCGGTATCGGTCTTACGTCACAAATCGGTGTCCAGGTAGTGTTCAACATTCTGGTTATCACCGACTGGCTGCCGAACACGGGTATCAGCCTTCCGTTCTTTAGCTACGGCGGCTCCTCGCTTATCATGCTGTTGGCGCAGATGGGCATTGTTCTCTCAATCTCCAGAACCGCCAACATAGAAAGAACGTGACGTTCTATCCAGCGCGCCTTTGGAAAAATCGGCATGACAAAAAGCTCGGTATAACGGCGCGTCAAATATCGCGGGAACGGAAGTTTTGTTAAATGCAAACGTTTGATTCGCGTACTGCCCTCCCGCGGCAACGGGCGGCGCGTCAAATCCCGCGGGTTGAGAAGTTTTGTTAATTGCATACTCTAATTCGCGTGCAGAAACCTATCCGACAATTTAATTCCGCATTCCGCATTCCGAATTAACTCCACACGAATCACTAACCACTAACATAACACAGGGGTATATTATGAAAATTTTACTTGCAGGCGGCGGCACCGCCGGTCACATCAATCCCGCGCTCGCTATTGCGGGTTACATTAAAGCGCACCGCCCGGGCACCGAGTTTCTGTTTATCGGCAACAAGGACGGCATGGAGCAGCGCCTTGTAACTCAGGCGGGCTTTCAAATCAAATCCATTACAATAAGCGGCTTTCAGCGCAGCTTTTCGCCCAAAAGCATTGTTGCCAACGCAAAGACCGTAAAGCGCACCATTTCGTCATCATCTGAGGCGCGCCGTATCATCAAGGATTTTAAGCCCGACATCTGTATCGGCACGGGCGGTTACGTCTCGGGCCCTGTTGTGCGCGAGGCGGCAAAGCTTGGCGTGCCCTGCATTATTCACGAGCAGAACGCGTACCCCGGCGTTACAAATAAAATGCTTGCAAAGCGTGTTAAAAAGGTAATGCTTGCCGTTGAGGCGGCAAAGCCATACTTTAAGGACGTTCCGGTTGTTGTTACCGGCAACCCGGTTCGCGGCGAGATTTTGACTGCCGACAAAGCACAGTCGCGCCAAAGGCTCGGACTTGACCAGCGTCCGCTCATACTGTCGTTCGGCGGCAGTTTGGGCGCTCAGAGAATCAACGAATCCGTCGCGGAACTTCTTATCCGCAGCGGAAAAGACGGCAGGTATCAGCACATTCACGCCTACGGAAAGTACGGCGGCTGGCTGCCCGATAAAATAAAGGAAGCAGGCGTCCCGCTTGATGAATGCAAAAACCTTGATATCCGCTCGTATATCGACAACATGCCAGAGTGCATGGCGGCGGCAGATCTGGTCATCTGCCGCGCGGGCGCGATAACCCTGAGCGAGATTCAGGCGATGGGCAAGCCCGCGATCCTTATTCCGTCGCCCAATGTTGCCGAAAACCACCAGTACCACAACGCTATGGCGCTTGTAAACGCGGGCGCTGCCGAGATAATCGAGGAGAGCGAACTGAGCGGCGAGGCTCTTATCCAAAAAGCCGACTCAATGCTGCAAAGCGCTGATACTCTGGCGAAATTCAGCGAAAACTCCAAAAAAATGGCGATCACCAACGCAAATGAGCGCATTTATTCCGTTGTCAAACAGGTGCTTAATTTGGTATAATACATTTTAGCTCACACATCACCTTCTGTTTCATAGAATAAACTATGATTATAAGAGAAGGTGTTTGTGTGTCAAAACTGATAATTTCGGGACGAAAGCGGCTTTGCGGAGATGTAACCGTACAAGGCGCAAAAAACAGCGCACTGCCAATACTTGCCGCCACCGTGCTGTGCGGCGGCGAAAGCGTAATTTACAACTGTCCGCGGCTGTCGGACACCGAGGCTATGCTGCAAACGCTCCGCTATTTGGGACTTAAAACCAGCCGCAGCTCAGGCACCGTACTTATTCAGAATAACGGTTTAAGCCGTAGCGATGTTCCCGACGCTCTTATGCGCAAAACAAGAGGCTCGGTTGTGCTTCTTGGGGCGATTCTTGCGGCCGAGGGCAAGGCAAAAATCTGCCTGCCGGGCGGCTGCGATATAGGAATCCGCCCTATTGACATTCATATCAAGGCGCTGCGAAAGCTTGGAGCCGTTATAAAAGAGCGGCGCGGGTGTCTTGACTGCCGTGCGCCTCACGGCTTAAAGGGCTGTGAAATTGCCCTTCCGTTTCCAAGCGTAGGCGCTACCGAGGACATAATTCTTGCCGCCTGTACCGCAAGCGGCGAAACAGTAATTACAAACGCGGCAAAAGAGCCCGAGATATGCGACCTTGCAGATTACCTTAACCGCTGCGGCGCAAAAATTCAGGGCGCCGGCGAGAGCACAATTGTCATCGGCGGCGTAAGCAAACTTTCGGGCTGCGACCACGCGATAATACCCGACAGAATCGTCGCCACAACGCTTATTTCATGCGCGGCGGTAACGGGCGGCGAAATAACGCTTAAGGGCGTAATCCGCAGCCATTTAAGCTCTGTTATTCCCGTGTTTGAGGACGCGGGCTGTACCTTTGCCTCAAGCGGCAATGAGCTTAAAATAACGGCGCCCGAAAGGCTCCGTTCAATGAAGCTTGTAAGAACCATGCCGTATCCGGGCTTTCCTACCGACGCGCAGGCTCCCGTGCTTGCCGCCGCGAGCGTAGCCGACGGAACTACGGTGTTTATTGAAAATATATTTGAAAACCGCTATCGTCACGCCGCCGAGCTTGCGCGCATGGGCGCCGATATCCGCGCCGAAGGCAAATTTGCAATTGTTGAGGGCGTGCCGAGGCTTTACGGAGCGGCGGTTGAGGCGACCGATTTGCGCGGCGCCGCGGCCTTAGTTGCGGCGGGGCTTTGCGCCGAGGGCAAAACCGAAATAAGCGGCGTTAAGTATCTTGAGCGCGGCTACGAGGATTTTGAGCAAACCTTGACTTCGCTCGGAGCGGATATTGTAAAGTTATAAATTCGCCGAAATCGGCGGGATAGTCTATAGGAGGAATACTGTTGGATTCCAAGGAAAAAAAACAGCTTGCCAAGCAGCGCAAGGAAAACGCGCGGCAGGCACAGAAGTTCCATAAAGAACAGGAAAAACAGAATAAAAAGTCCTCTGCAAAATCCGGTAAAACGGACGGCTCAAAGAGCAAAATCAAAGAGGCTGTCAACGCGCGCCGCAGAAAGCGCCGTCAGGAGCGCCCCGAAGACCTCTCTCGTGAGGAGAAGTATCTGCGCGAGGGTGAGGAAAAGCTCAGAAATTTACAGCCTCAAGATTATGAGGAAGGGTATTTTGTAGACGAATACGCCGAAAAGCAGCGCCAGAAAAAGCGCGCAAAGCAGATTCGCAAGCAGGAAAACGAGGTCATTTACCGCAACAAAAAGCCGCTTACAAGGAAGCAGATCAGCATTAAGCGCATTTTGATCTCATCGGCTATCTTTGCCGCGGTGCTTATTATCGGCGTTGTTTTAAGTCTTACCGTTCTTTTTAAAACCGAGAAAATCGAGGTAGAGGGCGATATTTATTACGATAAGAATCAGATAATTTCATTCAGTAATGTTGCGCCTCAGCAGAATATTTTTATCGGTTCGTGGAATAGTACTCCCGAGGAGATCGTTAATAATCTGCCTTATATAGAGGACGCTAAAGTCAGCTTTTCAATTCCTGATACGATAACTATAAAGGTGACGAACGCGGTGCCGACATACGCCGTAAAGGACGGCAGCACCTATCTTATTGTAAGTTCAAAGGGCAGGATCCTTGAGACCGAGGGCAATAAAACCGAGGATTTGGTCGAGTTGAAATGCGGTGAGATCAAAAACAAGAAAAAGGGCGAATATATAGATCTGGGCGACGACAGCGTTTATGAAATCCTGCACAGCGTTGCCAAAAGCTTTGCCGACAACGGCATTGACAAAGTCACCGGCTTTGATATTACGAGCCTGTCCGATATAACAATCAACTATGACAACCGTATTAATATAAACATTGGCTTGCCCGAGGATATTGACTATAAAATAAAAACCGCTTTTACAATTATCAACGAAAAGCTCGATCCCAACAAAACCGGTACGGTAACAGGCACGCTTGACGTTTCTACCTGCAACAAGAATAAAATCTCACACTACAAGCCTAACCCCACGACCGCTCCTACGGTTCCCGCTACAACATCGCCCGCCACGACCCCGGACTACGGCGATACCTACGATTACGGCGGAGAAAATTATGATTACGACGGAGATACCTACGATAACGGAACATATGATAACGGCGGATATTACGACGACGGTAACACATATGACGGCGGCGGTTACGATAACGGCGCGTATGACAACGGCAATACCTACGATGACGGAGGAACCGGCTACGATAACGGCGGCGACCAAAATTACGACTGGCAGCCCGAGTAATGATTCCGAATCATAATAAAAATGTGATAAAAATAATCGATAGGCATTGATATTTTTAAAAATGTGTGTTAATATATTAGAAAAGTATGTATTATAAGATACTATGCGGTTTTTATAATAGATTCACGAATCATAAGGAGGAAGTTAAAAAATGGCTTTTGAACTGGAACTAGAAAATGAATATATGCCTAAAATAAAGGTAATCGGTGTCGGTGGCGGCGGCGGAAACGCAGTTAACCGCATGGTTGCCATGGAAGTAAAAAATGTTGAGTTTATCGCAATTAACACCGATGAACATGTATTAAGACTCTCAAAGGCTTCACAGAAGATTCAGATAGGTGAAAAGCTTACCCGCGGCAAGGGTGCAGGCTCAATGCCCGCAATCGGACAGAGCGCCGCTGAGGAAAGCAAGGATGAAATCGCGGCTCTGCTTAAGGACACCGATATGGTGTTTGTTACCGCAGGCATGGGCGGCGGCACAGGTACAGGCGCTGCTCCCGTAGTTGCTAAAATCGCAAAAGACATGGGCATTCTCACCGTAGGTGTAGTTACAAAGCCCTTCGCTTTTGAAGGCAAGAGAAGAATGACTCAGGCCGAGCAGGGCATTGCCGAGCTTTCGGCGTGCGTTGACTCTCTTATCATCGTTCCCAACGAAAGACTTAAATATGTTTCGGATACAAGCATTACTCTGCAGAACGCGTTCGCTATTGCCGACGATGTTCTCCGTCAGGGTGTTCAGAGTATTTCCGACCTCATTTTGCTTCCCGGTCTTGTAAACCTCGACTTTGCCGACGTTACCTCGGTTATGAAGGATGCGGGCTACGCTCATATGGGTATGGGCAGCGCTTCGGGTAAAGATAAGGCTACCGTAGCGGCTGACAAGGCTATTTCAAGCCCGCTGCTCGAGACCTCTATCGACGGCGCAAAGGGACTTATCATCAACATTACCGCTTCCTCTGACGTAAGCCTCGACGATATCGACGCGGCTTCAACAATGGTCAAGGATAAGGTAAGCGAGGACGCAAACATCATCTGGGGTGCTGTTATCGACGACAAGATGGACGACGAGATGAGCGTAACCGTTATCGCTACAGGCTTTGGCACAGCCGACACGGTTCCGCTTGTTCAGCAGCAGAGCGTTATTGACAACGTTATTGTTGACTCTCCCGAGCCCGAGGCTCCCAAAAAGAGCGACCGCGCGGTTAAGGATACCACCGATGACGAGGACGATACATTCTACGACATCATGTCAATCTTCAATAAGTAAGTTAATAAGCAAAAGGTTAGGGCGTGCGGTTTTTCGCACGCCCTTTTTGTTAGTGGTCGCGTGACGCGACGGACAGTTCGCGCAAGCGTGACGCTTGACCCAATCCGCGAATCATACCTTTGCAATATACTACCCTTCCCGACCCGCGAGGCAACGTGAGGTTGCATCCGGTACGCGAATCAAATGCTTATATAAAAGATAACCGTAAAACTCGCGTCAAAATGCGCCGGTCGCGTGACGCGACGGACAAGACGCGAATCAGAGTATGCAATTTACAAAACTTCCGTTCCCGCGAGATTTGACACGCCGTTGCAGAAACCTTTCTGTTATCTCATGTTCTCCAAAGGCGGCTTTGGGTGAAGCTTCAAGCTTCCATTTGTTTGCCTAAGAAGGCGGCTGCTGACTGAGCAAGCTTTGTTTCTACTTCTGTGGGCAGCTTTACGTTCTCGCCGCTGAGCAGCACTACAGCGCCCATCACGTCGCCCGAGGCGATTATCGGGTAAATAACAGCGGCGTTGTGCTCCATGCCCTCAATAGGCTGAACGTTATCGAGCGTTTGAGCGTCGGCAATATAGCTTCGGCGGTTTTCCATAAGGTTTTCAAGCACCGCGCTGTTGCGGCGTTCAAGAAATTCACGTTTGGAGCAGCCTGCTGCGGCGATAACGTGGTCAGTGTCGCAAATAAGCGTAGGCATTGCGCTTATCCGCGCTATAACGTCGGAATACTGCGCGGCAAACGCCGATAGCTCACCCACAGGCGAGTATTTCTTGAAAATGACCTCGCCGTCAGTCGCGGTGTATATCTCCAGCGGGTCATAATGTTGACAGCAAACTTCTTATCTTTTGTGTTTTTGCTTTGCTGATTTTGCTCTTTTTCGAGATCAGCGTTATTGATGTGCAGAATGTGGTCGATGTCGTCTTTCAGCTTGATGTGGATGTGGTCTTCGTAAACCGTTATCTTTTCGATCAGCAGTTCAAGGTCGTTTTTCTCTAACTTTTCCTTGTTCAGTATCTCGTCGAATAAGTCGATCGCAAGCTGTGCCGTGCGGTTCGCGCTGACGACGGTGTTGTGTTTGTCGTAGGTCATCTTGATTTGGTTTTCCAAGCCCTCGATCCGCTCGTCGCACTCCATAATCAATTCATCGTAGGTTTCTTGTATATCTTTTTCACGTTCGGGCTTTCGGGCAATGTCTCTAGCGCATTGCCGAATGAGAGCCTTTTTTTCTGCCCTGGCGTCGTCGATCATTTCTTCAATCTGTTCGAGCGTGTTGCTGGTGGTTTGGATCTGCTTTTCTTCCTCGGCTATCGTTTCTTGTAAATTTTCTATCATTTCCGAGGAGGTGTCACGCACCATTTGCAGATACGCTTTCACGATCGCGTCGAGCGTGTCCACGCGGATGTGGTGGCTGGTGCAGCCCTTAAGTCCGCGCTTGTGGTATTCTCCACAGCGGTAGGCTTCTTTGAGGTCGCTCCTGCTCATCGGGAACATCGGACTGCCGCAGTCGCCGCACACCATCAAGCCGGAGTAGGCGTTGGTGTATATCCTCGTGCCGCGGTAGTTGTTGCGCGTGCGCTCCTGCATGGCGTTTTGCGCGGTCGCATATACGCGGTAGTCGATGATCGGTTCGTGATTTTTAAGGAAGATGATGTGGTCGCTTTCATCGCGCTTGATGTCCTTTCCGTTGATTTTCTTGCGCGTGTATTTTCCCTGCCGCAGTGTGCCGATGTAGAAATCATTTGTCAGGATACCTTGAATCGTCGCTATGCTCCACTGCGGTTTTGCTTTGAGGTGACATTCCTCGCCGCGGGCTTCCTTTCGTGCGCGTTCGTTCATTCTCGGCGTGGGGATATGTTGGTCGGTGAGGTAGTTGGCGATCCGCTTGTAGCCGCAGCCTTGATTGTACAGCTCATATACCTTTCTCACGACTACCGCTTCGGTCGGTTCGATCTCAAATGCCATCGTTTTGGAGTTGGTGATCACATAGCCGTAGGGGACAGAGCAGATCCATTTGCCGTCCTGCTGCCGCCGTTTGATGACGTTGCGCACCTTCTTTGAGGTGTCGGTGACGGGCATCTCGTTCATCAAGAAGTAGATTTGGATCCGCAGCCAGTCGTCATTGGTGGGGTAATCGATGTTGTCGCCGATAGCAATGATGCGGATTCCCTCATCGCGCAGGGCTTCCAGTTCCACCAAGCCCGCGCCGTTTCTTCGGGAGAAGCGCGAGAGGTCTTTGATGATCAGAATGTCGTATTGATTACGGAACAGCTTGCGCCGCAATTTCTGATACCCTTCGCGCTGTTCAAAGGTGTAGCCGCTCTTGTCCCTGTCCTCGTAGAAGTCGAGATCCGAATTTGGAAAGTTGGTTTTTACATAGTCCTCGATGATCGCCTTTTGATTTTCGATCGAGGTGTTTTCCTTGTTTAACTCGTCGTCCACCGAGATACGGCAGTAGGCAGCAATATAGAATTTTTCAGTCATCCTATCAACTCCGATGCGTTTATTGACAACATTGTATCACACAGTTTTTTGAATATCCAGACAATAATCGCAGGTAAATTATGGGAGGCATCCAATGCAGTATCCGAACGTGGTTTTGACGGGCATATTTTCGCCCGCTCTTTGTTAAAATCCTCGCTAACCCGTCAGGGTTAGCTGTGGTTTTGCCGCGACCGGACAAAAATCTGCTCCGGCAAAACTCCGAAGGACTGAAAATGAGTAAGATTTTGAGAAATTTGCGGTGCAGAAATCGCAGGTAGGCTGGCGCCTACCAAGATTGATAAGCCGAAAATTGCAAAAATATAACCATTTTCAGCATGTTCGGATACTGCATTGGATGCCTATGTACTCGGGCGACTTGCGCCCGAATTTTACGCCGAGAGTTTTTCGGCGGAAGCCTTGCGGTTTTGCTTTATCAGACAGTATAAGCTGTCCGCCAAATCGTTCTCGCCCGATTCCACCACAACAGAAAGATAAGAAAGATTTTTCAAGGCTTGTGCGTTGTCCTCGATCGATTTCAATATCTTTCCGTCGGCGGATTCTTTTTGATTCAAATAAAACAAAACCAGCTTCGGCTTTTCCTTTACCTCGATTCTGATAGTTTGTCACCTCGTGGATATTATTTCCTTTTCCGTTTCAATTAATCACAATCCTTTCTGCCAGTTGTCGGC
>ONCY01000055.1 GCA_900316435.1 uncultured Eubacteriales bacterium
TGCTTATAATGTTGACAAGGGGCTTACGCCCCTGAATAATATTTTTTGCTCTATTTTACACCGCGATTTAGAGTTTACACAGATTTTGGGACAGAGCCAAGTCATCAGGCTTTTTGCATATTTTATCAAATTGAAAGAATAAAAACGGTTGAACTGAACTATTTAAGGATCGAGATAGCGTCAAGGATGGTTTTCTCCATTGCTTCCTGTCCGTATTTATCTACCTGCATTTTATCCTTTGCGCCGTGAGTCAGACAACCCGCTCCGCCGATACAGCCGCCGACGCACGCCATACCTTCGATAAAGTTTGCTTTCAAAAGATTTTTGCTCTTCATTGTCAGCGTTTTTTTACATTCCTCAATGCCGTCGCACGAAACAGCGTTCAGCTCAAAATCATCAAGCCCCTGCTCCTTCAAGCCCTCGGCGACCGCGTCGGCAAGTCCGCCGCAGCGAGCGAAAATCCTTCCGAAGTAGGAAGCGTTGTCGAGCACGCCTTCCTCCAGCGTGTTGAGGTCAATATCTCGGCTGTCAAACAGCGCCTGTAATTCTTCAAATGTCAGCGCGGAATCCACATAAGGCTTGACGGTATCGAGCTGGACCTCCATCTTTTTAGCCGTACACGGTCCGATAAACACGACCTTTGCATTCGGCGTTGTCTCTTTGATATACTTGGCGATCGTCGCCATCGGAGAAAGATTGTGAGAGACGTTCGGTTTAAGCTGCGGGAATGATTTGTTGATATAGTCCACAAAGGCGGGGCAGCAGGAGCTGGTCAAAAAGCCCTTTTCCGCAAGCTCCTTTGATTCCGCCTGCGCTACCATATCCGCACCGAGAGCTGCCTCTACGACCGTATGAAATCCCAGCTCTTTCAGTCCCGATATAACCTGACCGAGTTTTGCGTAAGTAAACTGGCTGGAAATCGACGGGGCAACAACAGCATAGATCTTATAATTTCTTCCCTGCTCGCATTTCTTCAGCAAATCTATTACGTTCAAAATAAATGATTTGTCGCTGATAGCGCCGAACGGACATTGATAAACACAGGCGCCGCATGAAATACACTTTTCGTCGTCGATCTGTGCCGCGTTGTCGTCGTTGATGCTGATAGCCTTGATCTTGCAGGCATTTTGGCAGGGACGCTTACGGTTGGCTATCGCGGAATACGGGCATACCTTGGCGCATTGACCGCATTCCACGCATTTGCTTTTATCGATGTGCGCCACATGGTTGTAGTCAAAGGAGATAGCGCCGCGTTTGCAGACGTCCTCACAGCGATGCGCCAGACAGCCGCGGCAGGAATCCGTGACCTCATAACCGGCGGCAGGGCATTCGTCGCAGGCTATGTCGATCACCTCTATAACGTTTTGACGGTCAGAGTTACCGCCCATAGCGATTTTGACGCGTTCGGCGAGGATCGCCCTCTCTTTATATACGCAGCAGCGCATGGTCGGCGTTTTGCCGGGAACGATGATTTTCGGAATATCCAGCACGTTCTCAAGCAGCGTATCGTTCCATGCCTGACGCGCCACCTCGCGCAGCACCTTGTATTTCAGATACTGCACCTTGGTATCAAATTTTCTTAACTTATTCATTTACGTTCACCTAAAAATAACTGACCTTGATGCGTTTGCCCATCAGCTTGAGCGCCTTTGAAAGCTCTTGCACCAAATTCATTTTAATGTTGAAATTGATCGGCAAATCGGGATTTTGATGTGCCGGGTTAACTGCCTTGCCGACATAAAAATTTATATCCGTCGCTTCCTCAAACAACAGACGGCTGATAAGCGAAGCGCCGTCATTGCCGTAGCCCCATTCCTCATAGAAATCGTTGTTTTTGACATAGTCGTTGGCATATTCCACCACCTTGTTGATGGTGATAACGCCCTCGGTCACCAAATCGACGCCCTCCAGCTCCGCGATCGGCGGCACATCGCTGCGTTCAAAGCTGAGCTTTGGTCTGAGCGGTTTCCGCAGCCACTTTGCGGCAATGGAAGAGGTCGTTCCGCCGCAGATGATATGCTTGCCCTCCTTTGAGAAAAACAGGCTCATCATACGGTCGCAGTCGTCCCTGTCGGAGGGCGGGCCGAAAAGGATATTCATAGGCACGCGCTTGCGGATCTTGATAACGCAAGCGGTCGCGTCATCGCCGGGTTTTCCGCCGTAAAGACTGTTGACCTCGTCTATCAGCATCGTGGAAAGCGACTTCGCGGTAAAACCGCCGCCCGACATACTCAGCATATATTCCGCAATGTCCTCCCACTTCCAGCCGAAGTTATACGCGATACCGATCCCCGCGTGAGGGCAACCGTCGCTCATGGCGATGATAATGTCATCCTCCTTTAAGCGGATAACGGACTTGTATATCTTTTTTCCGCCGATATTGACCTCGGTTTTGGCGTAATCGTAAAGATCGCCGTCGCGGATATAAATTATATGAGGATTGTCGTACTGTATCAACTCGATGGTGCGGGAGTTGATAATGTGCATAATTGTAAAGGTGGAGTACGCAACGCCGCGTACCGAACAGACAGGGAGCGTTGCGGCAATGGTAGAAACACATTCCTCCAAAGGCAAATCTGCCGCCATCATGGTTGAGATGATCTTGGAGGTGAGTGTAGACAGAATACTCGCCTTTACTCCGCTGCCCATACCGTCTGCCAGCACGATAACGGTAGAATCACCGCTCTGTTCTACGATGTCGATATGGTCGCCGCAGAGCTGTTCGCCGTCGTGGTTAATGCTTTTGTAGCCGATTTCCGCACATAAATCATTCATCCGTAATCGACTCCTTCAGCTTTGACAGCGCAATTTTCGTTTCGGCGGCAGTTTCTCCGAGCAGCGAAGCGATCTCCTGCACTATGCGCATTTGCTTATCGACCACCTTGTCGGCGACCTCAACCGTTTGACGGCTGATATCCTCCTTGCGGCGGCGTGCGGTTTCCTCCTCGGTGACGTCCGTCATAATGCAGATCAACATATTGCTCTCTTTGTCGGGAACGACCGTCATTTCGACATATCGGTCGTACTCGGCTAAAAATGTACGCTCGTTGTATATTCCGCGGTGGGTCGTCTGCACGTTCAAAAACGGCAGCGGGTCGAGGATCCGCACCACCTGAGAGCCCATAACATCGGACGCGGCGCGCAGATTCAATATTTTCAGCGCGGCGGAATTGATCTGCTGCACCTCCAGCAGATCGTTCACGACGATCAGACCGTTGGGCGTGTTTTTAACGATCGTATCCGAGAAGCTCTCTGCCTTGTCCTTCAAAAACGGCAGGCACATGGAGATCTCCGCCTTGCCCTGATAAATGGCGACAGCCTTTTCGCGGCAGGTATCATAACCGCAGGAGCCGCAGTTTAGCTCCTGCGAGGGCTTGAATTTACCCATTTGCCGCAAAATCTGGTTGATCTCATAATCTGAAGGCTTTGCCGAACGCGGGGATATGAACTCAAACATTTTCTTCGTTTCTACCGCTTCCGGCTGTTCGACCTCAAAATCATACTTACCGGCGTATTTGGCAACTGCCGTGTAATCACTGACCGGGTTAAGGCGGTGCTTTTCCATAACGGGACCGCCGATGCAGCTTCCGGCGCAGGCGCTCATTTCAATGAAAGACTTGTGAACATTGCCGTCCTCAATGTCTTTCAGAGCGGCTATACAGTTTTCTATGCCGTCGATCGCAAAGTAAGTATAGTCCTGCGCCTCTTGAGTCATTGTTTTCAGAATACCGCCGGTTGTCGGGAAAAACCGGGCAAGGCTTTTCTCTGTATGGTCAGTTTTCTTTTCGAGGGCAATGTTTTCCTCTTTCAGCCATGCGGACAGCTCCTCAAAGGTCAACGTGGCGTCAACAATGCCTTCATAGTATTCCGCTTCGTCTTTTTTGGCAACGCAGGGACCGATAAATACGGTCTTAGCGTCGGGGATACGCGTCTTGATATCCTTGCAGTGTGCCTGCATCGGCGACAAAACATCGGCAAGATACGGCAGACAGCTCGGGAAATATTTTTGGATCAGCAAATTCACGGAATGGCAGCAGGAGGAGATCACGATATCCCTGTTCTCATTCTGCAGAATGCGGTCGTATTCGCGCTTAACGATCGTCGCGCCGACAGCGGTTTCTTCAACGTCGTAAAAACCGAGCTTTTTCAGAGCGGCGCGCATTGAGTCAATACCCACGCCGGCATAGTTGGCGATAAAGGACGGCGCGAGGCTGACGACCACGGGAGCTCCGCTTTGCAACAGAACGCGTACTTTTTCGGTGTCATCAACGATTTGCTTGGCGTTTTGCGGACACACAACAAAGCAGTGTCCGCAAAGAATGCACTCGTTGCCGATTATATGCGCCTGATTTCCGGAAAAGCGTATGGACTTTACCGGGCAGTGGCGAATACATTTATAGCAGTTTTTGCAATTAGATTTTTTTAATGTCAAACAGTTCGACATCTGTCCGCTCACTTTCAATAGAGTTTTGGTAAGATTTCGGTTTCAAAAAAGCTTTCAAACGTTGCGGGCGTCACGCCCATAATGATCTCGTCGTCAACCCGAACGGTAACACCCTCGCGGTTGCAGCGTCCGATACAGAAGCTGCCCGCAAGAGTGATTTTATCCGTCAGATTGCGTTCCTCAATAGCCTTTTGAAACAAATCGACAACCTGTTCCGAGCCCTTGAGGTGGCACGACGAGCCAACGCAAATCTGTATGTTCATTTTATACCTTTGCCTTTATGTTTGTTTCAAAGAATTCGCCTACGTTTTCGGGAGATACCGAATAGAAGGTATCGTCAACGGTAACGCAAACGCCCTTTTGGCACTGTCCCATACAGAAGGTGCCTCCCAGCTCCACCTTGTCGCTGAGGTCGTTTTCGGCAACAAGGAGCTGAAGCTGCTCTACCACCCGGCGTGAGCCCTTGACGTGGCAGGAAGAGCCGATACATACGGTTACTTTCATGTTGACCTTCTCCTTATTCGTACTCAACGACATTTACCCAGCTGAGCAGGAACTCGCGCTCTGTTTCGTTGCCCTTTACGGACTGTGAAGCCGCTACGATCGGCATCCACTTCTGGACATACTGCTTGGCGGTGTCGCTCTTTTTGCAGAACAGGTCGAGATACTGCTTTGCTGTTTCCGTATCGCCCTTGAGCCAGAACAGCAAATAGGTTCTTGCCGCGTCAGCCGCGCCGTTGCCCTGCGTGGCGTGCGACCAGTCAATAATGTAGGGCGTGCCGTCCTCGGCGATGATGATATTGGACGGGTTAAAGTCGCCGTGGCATACCTTGTTGTGCTTAGGCATACCGTTCAGTCTGGTGTGGAGGTCATAGCGTGTGGTAGCGTCCAGCTCCGCCATGCTGATTTTGCTGTTCATTTTATCCTTGAGCTTGTTGAGCAGAGGACAGGTTTTTCCGAGAACCGTAAGCTGCAGATCAACAAACATATTCAGGTACTCATCCTTTTTGTCGGGGTCTTCGTCCATCAGCTGCTGCAGGGTTTTTCCTTCGATAAAATCAGACACGATCGCCCATTTTCCGTCGATCTTTGTCACCTCGTGAATTTTCGGGATGTTCAGTCCTGTTTCCTCGATACGAGCCTGATTCAGCGCTTCGTTAAGCACGTCGGCTTTGGAAAACTCTTCGTTAAATACCTTTATGCAAAGGTCGCCGTCACGGTAGACGGTTTTGGCGGTCCTTACCGCGATTACTTTATCCAGTGTCATGTTCTGTTCCTCCCTTACAGATTTTTATGAATGCCGTTCTTGGCTCTGCGGAACGACTGCTTAAAGTCACTTTTGTCAATTTCTCCGCCGAGCTGTTTTTCGTCGGGTGTTTCGGTTTCCTCAAAGGTCTTGCCGTAATATGCGTTCAGATACATCTGCTTGATCTCGCTCATCAGCGGATAACGGGGGTTAGCGCCCGTGCACTGGTCGTCAAATGCCTGCACGGTCATATCGTCCAGTCTGTCAAGGAAGTCCTGCTCGTCGGGAACATATTCCTGAATGGTGGACTTGATGCCGATCTTTGCCTTGAGCTCGTCAATTTTCTCAATAAGATTCGCAAGCTTTTCGCTGTCGTCCTTGCCGCCTACGCCAAGATAATCCGCAACCTCTGCATAACGCGCAAGTGTGTGAGGATGGTCATACTGCGGGAATGTACCCATCTTTGCGGGAACCTCCGCCGCATTGAAGCGAAGCACCTCGTCGATCATCAAAGCGTTTGCTACGCCGTGAGGCAGGTGGTGGAAAGCGCCGAGCTTATGCGCCATAGAGTGACATACGCCGAGGAAAGCGTTGGCAAAAGCCATACCTGCCATTGTGGCGGCGTTCGCCATTTTCTCTCTGGCTTCGATGTCGTTAAGACCGTTGTCGTAGGCTCTGGGCAAGTATTCAAAGATCACCTTTAAGGCTCTGAGCGCCAAGCCGTCGGTATAATCTGTCGCCAGCATGGAGGCATAAGCCTCAAGCGCGTGGGTGATCGCGTCAATACCGGAAGCGGCGGTCAGTCCCTTGGGAGCTGTCATATGGAAATCGGTGTCGACGATCGCCATGTTCGGCAACAGCTCGTAATCCGCAAGCGGATACTTGACGCCGGTCTTTTCGTCGGTGATAACAGCAAAGGGAGTTACCTCTGAGCCCGTGCCGGCAGAGGTCGGGATAGCGATAAAGTAAGCCTTTTCACCCATCTTCGGGAAGGTGTAGATCCTCTTGCGGATATCGGAGAAGCGCATCGCCATATCCATAAAGTTTACTTCGGGATGCTCATAGAGTACCCACATGATCTTTGCAGCGTCCATTGCGGAGCCGCCGCCGAGAGCGATGATGGTATCGGGCTCAAAGGATCTCATCTGCCCGGCGCCCTTGATCGCGCACGCGAGAGTGGGATCGGGCTCAACATCCGCGAAAGAGGCGTACTGAATTCCCAGCTCATTGAGCTTATCGGTGATGGGCTTTGTATATCCGTTCTTATAAAGGAAGCTGTCGGTCACAAGGAACACGCGCTTCTTGTTCATAACATTTTTCAATTCGTCAAGGGCGACAGGCATACAGCCCTTCTTGATATAAATCTTTTCGGGCGCTCTGAACCAAAGCATATTTTCTCTCCTTTCGGCAACCGTTTTGATATTGATTAAGTGCTTTACGCCTACGTTTTCGCTAACGGAGTTTCCGCCCCATGAGCCGCAGCCGAGGGTGAGCGAGGGCGCAAGCTTAAAGTTGTAGAGGTCGCCGATGCCGCCCTGAGAAGACGGAGTATTTACCAAAATACGGCAGGTCTTCATACGCGCCGCAAATTCAGCGAGTTTATCTTTTTCATTAACAGCGTCGAGATAAATGGAAGAGGTATGACCGTAGCCGCCGTCCGCGACAAGCTGCTCCGCCTTGCCGAACGCGTCCTGGATGTCCTTTGCGCGGTACATGGCAAGAACAGGGCTCAGCTTTTCGTGAGCGAATTCCTCACTGAGATCAACGGATTCCACCTCGCCGATCAAAATCTTAGTGCCGGCAGGAACCTTTACGCCCGACAGCTCGGCGATTTTCGCAGCCTTCTGTCCTACGATTTTCGCGTTGAGAGCGCCGTTGATAATGATGGTTTTGCGAACCTTATCCAATTCGTCGTCCTTCAGGAAATAACAGCCGCGCGCCGCAAACTCCTGTTTTACGGCATCGTAAATGCTGTCGAGTACGATAGTAGACTGCTCGGAGGCGCAGATCATACCGTTGTCAAAGGTTTTGGAGTGAATGATGGAGTTGACCGCCAAGGTGATGTCGGCACTCTCGTCAATGATGGCAGGTGTGTTGCCCGCGCCTACGCCGAGAGCGGGCTTGCCGCTGGAGTACGCCGCCTTTACCATGCCGGGGCCGCCTGTCGCGAGGATGATATCCGCCTCCTGCATAACCAGATTGGTCATTTCCAGCGAGGGAACGTCGATCCATGCAATAATGTTTTCCGGAGCGCCGGCTGCTACCGCCGCCTCCAGAACGACCTTTGCTGCTTCGATTGTGCTCTTCTTTGCGCGGGGATGCGGGCTGATGATGATAGCGTTTCTGGTTTTCAGACAAATCAACGCTTTAAAAATTGCGGTGGACGTGGGGTTTGTAGTGGGAATAACCGCACCTACAACGCCGATCGGCTCGGCGATCTTCTTGGTGCCGAAGGCAGTGTCTTCTTCGATCACGCCGCAGGTTTTGACGTCGCGGTACTGGTTGTAGATATATTCGCTGGCATAGTGGTTCTTGATGACCTTGTCCTCCACGATACCCATGCCGGTTTCTTCCACTGCCATTTGCGCGAGAGGAATTCTTGCCTGGTTTGCTGCGGTTGCCGCCGCTAAAAAGATAGCGTCAACCTGTTCCTGCGTGTAGGTGGCAAAGATCTTCTGTGCCGCTCTGGCTCTGGCGAGCGCGGCTTCCAGTTTTTCTACGCCGTCAACGATCTCATAATTTTTCTTGTTTGTTTCCATTGTTCTCCTCCTGATTTAATCAATTTGCATACTGTGCAGATGTGCCAAGGATAATGCTAAGTTTTCGTTTTGCAACGCTATGCCCTGCGGGATCTTAAGCGTAACAGGCGAAAAATTCCAAACCGCTTCAATTCCGCTCGCGATCAGCTGATCGCAAACCGATTGCGCCGCGTTGGCTGGAACGGTAATAATACCGATTTTGACGTCTTGCATCTGGCAAAACCGCCTCAGCTGATCCATGGAATAAACGGGCTTGCCGGACGCTATACGGCTTTTTTCCGCGTCCTTGTCAAATGCCGCTATTATCTCCATTCCATAATCACGGAAGCCTCTATAATCCATCAAAGCGGTTCCGAGCTTGCCTGCTCCGACCAAAACAGCCGGGGTAACATTGTTGACGCCCAGCGCAGTTCTCAGCGAAGCCTTCAGCGCGTCGGTAGCATAGCCTGTTTTGGGCTTTCCTTTTCCGCACACAAGGCTCAAATCCTTGCGCACCAGGACCTCGCCCAAGCCAAGCGCTCTTGCGATTGCCGGTGCCGAGATATGTTCGCTTGATATGTTTTCCAAATAACGCAAATAAGTCGGAAGCCGACCGAGCGTTGCTTTTGAAATTGCGGACTGCAAAGACTCACCTCCTGTTCGCTTGTTAATATTATACAATATTTTCTCAATATGTGAATAACTAAAATGGTATATCGGTAATATATTTATCGATATACCATATCTCGAATAACAAAAAACAGGTAGTTTTTACCCAAAAAACACAAGCAGCAGCCGATTTCAAAAGGAAAAGGCTGCTGCTTTTTTACAGAATATTTTGTTTTGATTTGTATAGCTCGGTCATAAAATCCCGATCCAGCTTGCTGAGTCGGTAATCCTTGCGGCATATCAGCATATCCCGGTATAGCTTATGATTATCGGGACAGCTCCTTTGCACCAGACCAAAGCCCGAAATAATATCGTCGGGCAATGGAGAGACCCACATAAACGTATCCGGATTTTGAGAGAGCAGGTGGAACTGACCGCCGCGCTCAAAAACAAAGATGTTGCGGGTGCAGTTGACGGTATGTTCATCCTTGAGCACGGTTGCCGCAGGTAAAGAGGGAACATACGGGTCGGCATGTGAGATCTGTATATACGGCTCTAAATCCTGATAGCGTATCTCCTCTTTCCGAGCGAGAGGATGCCTTGCGTTCATCACCAGCACATATCGGAATTCCGCGACCAATTCATACTTCAAGCCCTTTTCATCAAGCAACGTTTTGAAATAATTATCAAAATGAGAGGCGTAACGGATAATTCCCAAATGATAATTGTGCTCCAATATATTTGTAATAGCGTTGTGAGAGTTGGTTTCCTGATAATATATCTCCGCAGAGCCTTTGTCGATACAGTTTGTGAATTTTGAGAAGGCGTCGGCTATGTAGCTTGCGCGGGGAACAGAAACAGAAAAGGTTTGTTTTGCGGGCAATTCCGACTTATACATCGTTTCAAGTTCATCAAGCTGACTGAGGATGTTTTTGGCGTATCCCATAAATTCTTCGCCTTTGGGCGTGAGTGTCATACCTTTCGACGTGCGCAAAAAGATGGTGATCCCCAAATCCGCTTCAAGCTCCTTTATGGAACGGCTTAAATTCGGCTGTGCCACAAGCAGTGTTTCACTCGCCTTGTTTATCGAACCGGCTTTTGCGACTTCGACCGCATATTTCATATGGATAACGTTCATCCCGACACCCCCTTTGGAACTAATTAAATGATACCATACTTCCGGTCGAATTGCAACATAAATCAAAAGCGAATATCGTCAATAACAGCCGCTTTTGATAATGATTAGCGGTGATCGTTATGAAATGTATTTGACTGTGTCCATTCTCAAACGGAGCTTTCGTCATCATTTTCGATGAAGCGCATTCCTTACTGCCATATGAATGTACCGTTGATCTTCGGTCGGCTCATTTGGTCATTCCGCTGACACTGCAAGCTCAGCCTGAATTGCGCCGACCGTGCCGAAAACCTCAACTTCCGATACAACGGAAAAAATTATCAATTCGTGGTTCAGCCGCACTCCTCAGTGATTTTTCCGAAGCCTGTGTGAATTTGAATAATTACACATATATCGCTCTGCAAAATTTTCAAGTTAAAATGAGTTTGCAAACGTGTAAAATATAATTTTAGGACATCTCATTCTGCCAAAGAAGAGATGTCCTTATTTTTTTATCACGTATATCCGCCGTCAAATGGAGTCATAATCACTCCTTTAATACGTCGCCGATAACCGATTTCAGCGTATCGGCGGATTGTTTCAACGCCGCTTTTTCCTTGTCGTTCAGTTCGATCGGCACCTGACCTTCTACGCCGTGCTTGCCCACAATAGCAGGCATACTGAGTGCAACACCGTTTATTTCCTCGCCTGTCTGTATGCTTGAAACCGGCAATACGGATTTTTCATCCCTGACGATCGCCTCGCAGATCCGCTTGACCGACATAGCGATACCGTAGTAGGTAGCCTTTTTCTTTTCGATGATCTCATAAGCGCTGTTCTTCACGCCGTCTGCAATTTCTCTCATTGCCCGTTGATGCTGATAATGTCCGCGCATTTCACAGAACTTGTGAAGCGGAACTCCCGACACATTGGCGCTGCTCCAAGCGGCTGCTCGCCGAGCAAATACTTCAATCTTGCGGTATCGAGTACCGTGCCCGAACCGAAAACTCTGTTTGACGGAAAACCGCTGAGCTGTTTAGCGACATAAGTTAAAATATCTACGGGATTGGCAACCACCAAAAGGATCCCGTCTTTATTATATTTCACAATTTCGGGAATGATCGACTTGAAGATCGCTACATTCTTCTTCACTAAATCAAGTCTTGTTTCACCGAGCTTCTGTCCGGCGCCTGCTGTCACGATAACTACCGCGGCGTCGCTGATATCCTCATAGCTGCCCGCGTAGATCTGCATAGGCTTTGAGAAAGGAAGTCCGTGGCTGATGTCGAGAGCTTCGCCCTCGGCTCTGTTCCTGTCAGCGTCGATCAGGACGATCTCCGAGAACAAATGACTTTCCATCAGCGCAAACGCCGAAGCCGAGCCTACAAATCCACAGCCGATAATAGCGGCTTTTCTGCTGTTTATTTCTACCATAGCAGTCACTCCTTTTCTTTTCTGATTAGCCCTGAGCAAAACTCAAAAAGCCTGATAAACAGTGAGTTTTTCTCAGATAATAATTTGTTTTATCACTCAAAAATATAGAAACAGCCAGCCAAA
>ONCY01000056.1 GCA_900316435.1 uncultured Eubacteriales bacterium
AAGCAGAGCGATAACGGCAATTAATCTCTTAAGCATGGCGGCTCCTTTCACGAATTAAATATACGCACGGCAACGCTGCAGCGGCTAAAACGCTGAATAAGGTAAACACAAACGGATCAGTTAATATTTCTTTTACAGAATTATTGTTGTACGCCAGCAAGCGAAAAACAAATACCGCGGCGGCAAAAGCGGAAATGAACGGAAGGCTCTCGCTTTTTTTCGCCGCCTTGCCTACACAGCAAAGCAGAAGCGAAATAATCATAAAAACAGACATGGTGCTCAGCGCCATATAAAAGCTTTCCACACCCGCAAACGAGCCGAAATGGGCTACCCTTGACAGCACAAACGTCTGATACTCCTGCCTTTGAGCGTACTCCCCTACGGCGAACGCTATAAAAAACAGCACCAGCGCAAACTTAACCCCTGTCAAACCAATGGCAATTAATGGATGGCGCAGCTTGAAGTTGATTGTGTCCCCGACAAGGCAGACAAAAATAACTCCGGCAAAACACGGCGTTGAAAAGAAAACCGCGTTTTGCAAAAAAGACGGGACGTCCCCTCTCAATTGCCACATACCGCTGTCAAAATCAAGTGAAGAAACGCTGCCCGCGAACATCAAAAAATTAGTCAGCATTGCAAGCAAAAAAAGAAAAATGCCAAACCGAGTAATTGCGTTTGCTCCCTTGAATGCGGCGTAAACGCAGCACACCAACAGCAAGAGCCCTATCACGCAGGGGCTTGCGTCGGGATAATACTTTTTACAGAACATATCCGTGTAGGGAATCAAAAAATACAGCGCGGCGTAGACTGAATACACGGCATAAAACGCGGTCACGGCAAATTGCTCGGGCTTGGAGCGGCGACTGACGAGCGACAGCACATCAGAGCCAAAACGCTTTTTTATAACCACGGCAGGCACTAAGCACAAAAAGCATACCGCAAGCCCAATCAGCACGCAAAACAGATTTACGGCAAAGGACAGCTTGGCTGATACATTATAGTTCTGTAAGAGAATTATAGCGCACGCGCAAAGCGCCAGCGACAAAAGAAGCCGCTTTGAAGAATACTTTACCTCTTTTCGCACTATATCTCCTCCGTTTCGGCAAAGTTCTGAACCTTTATCGTGCGTTTTGAAAGCGACTTCCAGTCCGCTCTGATAAATACGTCGCGCATTGAGCGCAGTGAAAACGGTGACAGCGCCGAAAGATACGGAACGCCGAGCGAGGTCTTTGAGCACATGCTTATCAAGATAAGCGCGGTTGCGAGCACGATCCCCCAGAGCCCCAGAACTCCCGCGACGATCACAAGCGAGAACCGAAGCATAGTGATCGGCGGATAAAGCGGCGAGGTGACGTAGCTGCAAATTGCGGCAGTAGCAACGACCATAAGCGTAGACGAGCTGATTATTCCCGCGCTTACGGCGCTTTCGCCTATTACAAGCGCGCCGACTATGCTTACCGCGTGACCGAGCGACTTTGGTATCCGCAGCCCGGCTTCTTTCATTATTTCATAAACAAAGGTGATAAGCAGTACCTCAAGCGTTACAGGCAGCGGAGTGCGCGACAGCGACTTTGAGGTTTTTATCAATATCCATGTCGGAAAATACTCGGGGTGAAACTGAGCCAGCGCCGTATATAGCGCCGGAAGGAAAACCGAAATAAAAAACGAAAAGTATTTAAGCACGCGGACAAACGCGGCGTAATAGGTGCGGTTTGAGTAATCGTCAACGCCCTGGAACTCCTCAACAAATAGCCTTGGCACAATAATAACCGCCGGCGTGCCGTCGACTATGATCGCGATCCTGCCCTCAGTCAGCTTTCCGCAAACAGTGTCGGGGCGCTCGGAAATGCCCACGCCCGAAAACAGGCGGCTGGTATGAGGATCCTCAAGATATTCCGTTAAATAGCCTGAGGCGAGCACCGTTTCCAGATCGCACGAATCAAGGCGTTTCCTCAGCATGTTCAAGAGCTTCGGCGACGCGGCGCTTTTTAGATAGCACAGCATGAGCTGCGTTTTTGACTTTTCTCCTACCGTTACCTGCTCAAATACCAAATCAGGATCCTTAATACGCCTGCGGATAAGCGACATATTTACCCTCAGCGGCTCGGTAAAGCCCTCTCTTGCGCCTCTCTGAACAACCTCGCTCTCGGGCTCGGAAACTCCGCGGAAAGCAAAGCCCTGGGCGCCGACAGCTATAAGCCCATCTGCCCCGTCAACCGCTATTACCGTAAAGCCCGAGGTAATATAGCTTATCAGCTTTTCAATACCGCTGAACTCGGTTACGTCGCATGAGGCAAGCACCGAATACAGCACCAAGTCAAAAGCCTCCTGAGGGGTTTTTCGCTTGAAGTCATATGCCATAAGCGGATTCACCGCCGACTGAGCAAGTCCCTCTTTATCCACCATGCCCTCCATTGTAATTATCAAAGCCTTTATTTGGCGGCAGGAATTAAGCGTTATTTCCCTGACCGACAAATCGGCGGAGTTGCCGAACATCGCTTTCAAGCGGTTTTTTAATTCTGATACAGAAATATAAATATCTATCACCACGCAAACAGTCTTTTCCCTATTATTTGAAATTTTACCTGCATTATTCAGGAATAATCAACGTAAAACGGGGCAAAACAGCATTGGTGATTTACATGCTGATTTCGGTTATCAGAACCGTAATTCTATACGCCTTTATAATGTTTGCAATCCGCCTTATGGGAAAGCGGCAGATAAGCGACATGCAGCCAAGCGAACTTGTCGTTACGATGGTTATTTCGGACATAGCCTCTCTTCCCATGCAAAACACGGCTCAGCCGTTAATCAGCGGTGTTGTACCCGTGCTGATTCTGGTGTCGTTGGAGCTTACCGTAAGCGTTGTGATGATGAAAAGCAGGCTGTTCAGGCGGCTTGTCTGCGGAAGCCCCGTGGTGATTATTGAGGACGGAAAGCTGCTGCAAAAGCAGCTAAAGCGCCTGAGGCTTACAAACGACGACCTTTTAGCACAGCTCAGGCAGCAAAACATTTTCTCGATAGGCGACGTGCAGTACTGCATTATGGAAACAAACGGTTCGCTCAGCATTTTGGAAAAGCCCTCAAAGCGTGTGCCAAACGCTGAGGAAAGCGGAGTAAAAATCGACGACACAAAGCTTGAATCGGCAGTAATAAACGACGGCGTGCTGCTCAAATCAGCTCTTAAGCTATGCAATCAAAGCGAGGAGAAGGTACGGCACATACTGAAAAGCAGCAACCTTAATCAAAATGAAGTGTTCCTGATGACGCTTGACGGCAGCGGCAAGCTCAACATTATAAAAAAGGAGAAGTAAGATGAAACGGATAATAATCTCTTTGGCGCTGACGGTAATTGTGCTGGGGGCTTCGATTTTTGAGGTGATTTATGTCGGTAAAAAGTCGGACGACTACACCGACAGAATAAAAAAGATTGACGACATGCTGATTAATAATGATACCCATGGCGCGCTTAAGGAGTGCCGCGCGCTTGAATCGGACTGGGAAATGGACGCGGAAAAGATATATACACTACTCAGCCACGACACCGTTGACAGCGTTGGCTACGAAATCTCGGGAATGAGAGCGCATATTGAAAACAACAGCGCCGCAATGTACTTTTTTGAAAGCGCGGGCGCAAAAAAAGGACTCGCCTCCATAAAAGGAAGCGAGTACCCGTTTCTTGAAAATATTTTTTAATATTATTTCTTGGCAGCTGCTTTTTTCTTTGCCTTGTGTGTCTGCCAGATAACCCAAAGGGGACCTGCGATACAGAGTGAAGAATAACAACCGGAAATAACACCGATCATCATCGGCAAAGCAAAGCCCTTAACCGAGCTGATGTTGAATACGCTTGCTACAACAAATACGGTGAGAATAGCCGCCAGAGTTGTAACAGAGGTCATGATAGTTCTTCTGATTGTTTTGGTGCAGCTTACGTTGAACACTGTGTCGATGCCGACCTTTCTGCCCATAAGCTTTCTCTGCTCGCGGACACGGTCGTAAATAACGATTGTATCGTTCAGCGAATAACCGAGAATCATAAGAACAACCGCGATAAAGTTGGAGTCGATCGGCCAGCGGAAGATGACGTACAGGAAGTAAATCATAGCTACGTCGTGGAACAGAGCAACAAGCGCCATAACTCCCGCGGAAAGACCGCCGATTTTTCTGAATCTTAGGGTTACATAAAGAACCATCAGTACGCTTGCGATTCCAACCGCAACCAGACACTTGAGCAGGAAGCTCATACCCATTGACGGGTCAACCGAGTTTTCTTCAAGCAGAGCAAACTTTGCGTCGGGATATTCCTTCTGCAAATCAGCTGTAAGAGTTGAACCGATTTCCTTATCGATTGCCTCGTTACCGGCAAACTGTACGGTTACGTTATTGCCTGTGCCGCCCGCTAAGTCGCTTGAGAACGAAGTTGTAATTCTGTCAGAGGTTTTTTCCTGAATGAAGTCATGCAGCTTGTCGTGGCTAATGTCGCCCTGATAGCTGTATGTGAGTGTGGCGCCGCCCGAGAACTGAATGTCAAGGGTCGTGCCAAAAATAAAGTTGCAAATAATACCGATAAGAATAATTCCCAGCGAAAGGCCGAAAAAGATTTTCTTCTTGCCTGTAAAGTTAAGAATGCGTCTGCCGCCGTTGAACTTTTCGCTGATTTCCTGAGTGGTCATAGAAGTTTCTGCTTTTGTCTGAACATTATTTGTCATTCTTAGCACCTCCATATAACCAAGCTTTTCTGAAGGGCTTTAATCCCGATACACTTCTGAGCATAAGTCTTGAGAAGAAGATACCCATGATGAAGTTGGAGATAACGCCGATCAGCAATGTGTAACCAAACGAATAGATAGTACCCGTGGTGGATTCACCGAAAATGAATGAAAGAATGTTTGACGGACCGAATACAAGCATAAGAATGATGGATACGATTACAACCGTCATGTTACCGTCGATAATGGCGGCAAGTGAGTTTTTGGAGCCCTTTTCAAGAGCGCCGTCAAGGGTTCTTCCCCCGCGAAGCTCTTCCTTGATACGCTCAGCGGTGATAACGTTACAGTCAACGCCCATACCGATTGAAAGAATAAGACCCGCGATACCGGGGAGCGTCATTGTAAACGACGGGAATATCGTAAAGTAACCCGAAATTGCCGCGACCGAAAGCGCCATCTGACCGATAAGTGAAATCACCGCGATAAAGCCCGGCAGACGGTAGAATGAAATCATGATAATGATGATAATAACAAACGCGATAGCGGCAGCCCAGCCCATTGCGAGGAGAGCGTTCTGGCCAAGCGTGGGGCTTACGTTGCCGTATGTAACGGTTTCAAGCTTAAAGGGAAGGGCGCCCGCCTTGATTTTGTTAGCAAGGTCTGTAGCTGTAGCCGGAGTAAAGTTACCCGAAATAATAGCCTTGCCGTCGGTAATAACATTATTCACAGTCGGAGCGGAAATCATCTGATCATCCATCCAGATAGAAACGACCTTGTCCTTGTACTGGGATGTGATGCTCGCGAACAGATCCTTACCCTCATCGGTAAGCGTCAGCTCAACAACACTTTCGGCAACGCCGTTTGTTCCGTTCTGGAAGCCCGCCTTTGCGTCCTTTACGGACTTACCGTCCATAAGAATCGTTTCAGCTGTTTCACCTTTTGGAGTAAGGAAGATCTTGTTTCCGTTTTTGTCAACCGTAGCCGTCGTATAGGAATTACCGGGACGGAATGTCAGATAAGCTTCAGCTGAAATCTCGCTGATTGCCTCATTTGCGTCATAATCCTTTTCGTCTGACTTCCACGGAAAACGAACGATGATCTTGTTGTGTACGGAATCCGCGTAAAGCTCATAATCCGTAATACCCGAAGATACCATTCGTGTTTCGATGGTCGCCTTTGCAGCCTCAAGCTCTTCTTCTGTTGCGTCGTAGTCATCTGCAGGCTTGAATGTTGCGTTTACACCGCCGCTGATGTCAATTCCCCATCGGATGTCGCCTACGCCCTTGAGCACCGTGGTTTTGTTATCGCCGTTGTAGTAGGCGATACCGAAAATCGCGGTAAACGCAAAGGCAAGAATCAACAAAGCGACGATGAAGAACACGGGCTTTGGAACTCTTTTCATCATGCCTAAAAAACCTCCGTAAAATTATTGTGCAAGTACAGAAAAAACCGCTAAAGCGGTTTATTGAAGGGCTATTGCCGCAACGGGCTGCCCTTCCGCACTTGGCTATCTGATGGCACGCAAAAACTCTGTTATGCGTGCATAGTTACAGACATAACAGAGTTATTATAAGATTTTTTTGTTAAATTGTCAATAGAATAAAGAATATTTGCAAGGATTTTTTTATCTTTATCGATTTTGCATAAACAAGCGTCGAAAACCGCTTATTTAACCTCCTCCAATATACGGTTGGCGATATGAATTGTGCGGTGTTGCCTTAAGTTAATATTTTACTTTGCCAGCAGTTTTTCGCACGCGGCAAGCTTTACGCAGATACAGAATACATCCATAGCGTCCTGAAGCTCGTCATTAGGCGGGAAGGAAGGCGCAATACGGATGTTTGAGTCCTTGGGGTCGTTGCCGTTTGGATAGGTTGCGCCTGCGCCTGTGAGGACAAGTCCTGCCTCTTTGCAGAGAGCAACAACACGTTTTGCGGTGCCGTCCATTACATTGATGCTTACAAAGTAGCCGCCGTTGGGGTTGGTCCACTCGCCTATACCCACGGGAGCAAGCTCATTTTTCAGAGTGTTGAGCACGATATCAAACTTGGGCGCGAGAACCGCCTTATGCTTTTTCATATGCTCGAGAACGCCCTCATAGCTGCCGAAATACTTTACGTGGCGCAGCATGTTGAGCTTATCGTAGCTTATTACCTCATAGTTGTAGCGCTCCTTAAACACCTTCATATTGTTGGGCGACGCGGCCATAGCGGCTACACCCGCTCCCGGGAAGGTGATTTTTGATGTTGAGCAGAACAGCAGAGGCAAGTCCTCGTTGCCTGCCTTTACGCACTCATCATAAATGTTGAGCAGCTCATCGGGAGTATCCGTAACATCGTGAACGCAGTAGGCGTTATCCCACATGATGCGGAAATCCTTGGCGGCGGGTTTAAGGTTGGCAAAGCGTTTTACGGTTTCCGCGCTATAGGTGATTCCCTGGGGATTTGAATACTTGGGAACGCACCAAATGCCCTTTATACTGTCGTCAGAGGAAACAAGCTCCTCTATCATATCCATGTCTGGACCGTCCTCGGACATGGGAACAGGGATCATTTCAAAGCCGTAGTAGCCGGTGATACCGAAGTGACGGTCATAGCCGGGTACGGGACAGAGGAACTTTCTGTTTTCAACCTCGTACCAGGGCTTGCAGTCCTCGGCAACAGGCTTTGTCATAAGGCATGAAATGGTATCAAACATCATGTTAAGGCTTGAGCTTCCGCCGACCATAACATTGCGGTAGTCAACGCCGAGGATATCGCCGAACAGCTTGCGGCACTCCTCGATGCCCTCAAGGATACCGTAATTGCGGCAGTCCATTTTGTCAGCGCCTACAAATTCCGATTTGCTGTTGATTACGTCGAGCATATCAAGCGAAAGGTCAAGCTGAGCCTTGCCGGGCTTGCCGCGCGCCATGTTAAGGTTAAGGCCCTTGCCTTTTACATCCTCATACTGATTTTTAAGCGCCTGATACTCCTGCTCAAGCTCCTGAGCGCTGCAGTTGAAATAGTTCATTTTGGATTCTCCTTACTTTTTAGCTGCATATTTTATTACTTTTTTTATAATATTGTAAATCATAGAGCGCAAAATTGCAAGTCTTTTTTAAATTTCCTGCATTTTCAGAGTTTTGTAAATAAAAAAACAGACTTACCGCCGAATCATTGGTAAGTCTGTTGAATTTGTTATAGGTTTTATACAGATTAATAGTACTGATAATAGTAATAGTTGCGCTTGCCGCGTTTTTTACCGGTTGTACAGCCTACCTTGATGAAACCGAGCAGCTTGCCGTCAGCAAGCTTTGTACTTTCAAGAAGGTTCTGAATATCGCCGTGAGTAGTGCTGCGCTCTCTGAGAACAACAACGTAACCCGCGACCAGATCTTTAAGCAGAAGCGCGTCGGAAACGACGCCGATGGGCGGCGTATCAAAAATAACATAGTCGTATTCATTGTTCAGGCGCTGAACCAAATCCACGAAACGTGTTGAGCAAAGCAGCTCCGATGGGTTGGGAGGAATAGTGCCCGAAGTAAGAATATCCAGATTAGGCAGAACATCCTTGTGAACGATCTCATCAAAGTCACCCATCTTACCGATGACATTTGAAAGTCCGGCGGTGTTTTCAACCTTGAAAATGTTATGGACATTTGGGCGTCTGAGGTCGCTGTCGATCAGCAGCACGCGCTTTTCCATTTTTGAGAAGGAAATCGCAAGGTTTGATGAAACGGTACTTTTGCCCTCGCCCTTTGAGTAGCTTGTTACGGCAAAGGTTTTCTTTTCATCTGCCGAAAGCGAGAACATGATGTTTGTTCTTGCCGCTTTATACGACTCAACAATCGCAAACTTGCTTTTATCAGAAATTGTCTCAACTCTGGCATTGCCAGTGCTTTTCTTTTTACCGATTTTTATTTTCATATGCGTCACCTGCCTGAGCTATCAAAGTCTGGGATCTCCGCGAATACGGGAACCTTATACATAGATGAAAGATCATCATCATGCTTGATCGTAGTATCAATCAATTCAAGCAGAATGGAAATAATGCAGGCAAGCAGAATGCCTATTGCCGCGCCGATAAACGTGTTGCGCGTTTTATTGGGAGAAATAGGTGTGGTCGGTACCCACGCGTCACGGATTCCGTTGATGCTGCCGTAGCTGAAGCGGTCATAGAATACCTCTGCGCAGCGCTTTACAACATTATCCGCTACTACCTTGCATTTCTGAGGATCCGTTCCCTGAACCGCTACCTCAATATAAAAGCTGTTGCTTACGACAGACATGTTAACCTTGCAGCCGTTGTACATCTCGGTGATCTTGGGATCGTTCTGGAACAGAATAACACAGTTGGAAGCAAGAGCCGATGAACCTGCCAGGTCAGAGTTAAAAATCTTTTGAGCAAGCTCGTTGTTACTCTGAATAGAATCCAATTCCGATGACGAACCCTTTTTGGGGTCGGTAGGTGTAGTTGCTCCGGTCGCTTCCTTGTCATCGGTACTGTCAGTAGAACGCTTACCGTAGTTCTGAACATATATCATGGCCGAGGTGCTGTAAACGGGCTTGATTGCAACGCTGGTATAAACAAAGAATATCAGCGCCATAAGTACACCCGAGAGGATAATCAGCGGAAGTCTGTGAAGCAAAATGCTGAATACCTTTTGTATGGTTACTTTTTTTTCCATGACAAAACTCCTTTTGAAATGTATAGAAAACTGCTAAGTCATTTGCAGTTTTAAAGACAGTTAATAAAATGATAAATCAATTCCATCTGTTTCGACATAATCTCATTCCAAGATATTATATTATAATGAATTGTATATTTAATTCCAAAAAAGAATTATCGAAAAGAATTTATCATTTAATGCGGAATAACATTCAAAAGAACACCCGCAGCAACGGCTGAGCCGATAACGCCTGCCACATTCGGACCCATTGCATGCATAAGCAGGAAGTTACCCGGATTCTCCTGCTGGCCTACGCGCTGAGATACGCGCGCGGCCATAGGAACTGCCGAAACGCCCGCCGAACCGATAAGCGGATTAACTTTTCCTCCGGTTAATTTGTACATAAGCTTTCCGAAGATAAGACCGAACGCGGTACCCATCGAGAACGCGATTAGTCCGAGAACAATAATCTTTATAGTGTCAAATGTAAGGAAGGTGCTGCCCTTTGCTGTAGCGCCTACGGTTACGCCGAGGAAAATTGTGATAATATTCATCAGCTCGTTCTGAGCCGCCTTTGCAATTCTGTCAACAACACCCGATTCCTTAAACAGGTTGCCGAGCATAAGCATACCTACAAGAGGAGCCGCGTCGGGCAGGAAAATCGAGATAAGTATAACAACGATAATCGGGAAAATAATTTTTTCAAGCTTTGAAACAGGTCTGAGCTGCTCCATAACAACGGAACGCTCCTTCTTTGTTGTGAGCGCCTTCATAATCGGGGGCTGAATAATGGGCACCAACGCCATGTATGAATACGCCGCGATCGCTATCGAACCCAAAAGCTCGGGAGCGAGCTTTGTTGTAACAAAGATAGCGGTAGGACCGTCCGCACCGCCGATAATAGCTATAGCGCCCGACTGAGGCTCTGAAAAGCCCAGGAAAATAGCGCCTGTAAACGTGACAAAAATACCGATCTGAGCCGCAGCGCCCAGAATAAGGCTCTTGGGGTTTGAAATAAGCGGGCCGAAGTCGGTCATACAGCCGATCCCAAGGAAGATAAGAGGCGGATAAATTCCCAGCTTAACGCCCTGATAGAGGTAGTAAAGCAGGCCGCCGTTAACGGGGCTTTCGTAATACCACTGACCGTTAATGCATTGAATAGGGTGACCGGCGGCGTCAGGGTCGCCCTTATCAGCGATTTGAACCAGTGTGGTCTCGGGAGCCGCCATAATCTCGGGATAAAGGTTTACAAGCAGCATACCAAAAGCGATCGGAAGCAGCAAAAGCGGCTCGTACTGCTTTTTTATAGCGAGGTACAAAAGGAAAATCGACACCGCTATCATTATATAATTTTGCC
>ONCY01000039.1 GCA_900316435.1 uncultured Eubacteriales bacterium
CGCCGGTAAATTTTACTCCGGGATTCGCAGTAATAGATTTTACCTTTGCAGCAGATTCAATATATTCTTCATCTTTTGCTTGATTGGCTGTCCAATGCACGCCTTGGGCATTCTCATACTGCCATGTATTGCCGCTAAAGGATCCTGAAATAAGATGAAGCTCGCCGGTCGATTGGATAAATTCGTAAGCATTGGAAAGCCACACATAGGTGGTTGTTTTTACAGGAGCAGCAATAACAGCATAATCGCTTGTAGTGCTGCCGGAAACAATTGTGCCATCCATACTTACCCATCCTTTTTTGAGAATACCATTATTCAGTTTCATTATGCCTGTAATTCCGCTCTTAAAATTTTGGGAAATAGTCAGGTTTTTTAAATTTGTGCAGCCAGCAAACAATCCTCCCTCGACTACTTTTAATTTGTTTGTGTTAAAGCTTGACAAATCCAAAGTTGTCAGACTTGGGCAATCATTGAACATATAATCCATATCGGTTACATTGCTTGTATTGATGCCCGAGAGATTAAGGGTCGACAATGATTTATCATGATTGAACATTCTATTGGTTTTTGTCATGGCGCTTGTGTCAACATTGCTTAAATCAATAGTTACGCATTTTTCCAGCGGGCTTTTTGGGTATCCGCCAAACATTCTACTACAGTCCCCGGTAAATTTTACAACCTTAACGCCATTAACAGGCTCAGCTGCGGTAATGGACAGTATGTTTTCAGGATTAATTGCGTTAACTGTCCATGTCTCATTGGATATCCACGCCGTGCCCGTAAAGTTACCCGATACAAGATGAAGCTCACCTGTTTCGAAATTAAACGTATAAACACCGCCGGTAGAGGTAGTGTATTCCGTCACCGCCGCCCCAACCGTAACCGGCGCAACGGCAAGCACTCCGCAGAGCATTATTAGCGCTAACAAAATACTGACCGATTTTTTGATCATAAATATTCCTCCTTGCAAACAAAAAAATTGTTAAGCCTATTAATTAAATATACACAATAATTATTTATACTTATGCATATTTTGCTACAATTTTATTATACCACAAAAGGCTGCTTGTAGGGTATAAAAAATTTGCGCTGTTTTTTTATACAAGGTGCACAAAAGCGACAGCATTTCTGCCGTCGCCTTGTTTTGCTGTTATTCTGTTTTCTTAGAGATTGACTCAAACATTTACAGAGTACTTTTATTCCTCAACCTCGGGTAAACTAGAGAGGCTCTCGGCAATTTCTTCGTCGGTGGGAATATAGTCAGACATCTCGCCGTTGTTGAACTTCTCGTAAGCAACCATGTCGAAGTAACCCGTACCCGTAAGACCGAATACGATGGTCTTTTCCTCGCCTGTTTTCTTGCACTTAAGTGCCTCGTCCATTGCAACGCGGATAGCATGGCTTGACTCGGGAGCGGGAAGAATGCCCTCAACGCGCGCAAACTGCTCGGCAGCCTCAAATACTGCGGTCTGCTCAACCGAGGTAGCCTCCATAAGGCCGTCATCATAAAGCTGAGAGAGTGTGCTGCTCATGCCGTGATAGCGCAGGCCGCCCGCGTGGTTGGCCGATGGGATAAAGCCCGAGCCGAGGGTGTACATCTTTGCGAGCGGACATACCATGCCGGTGTCGCAGAAGTCGTATGCGTACTTGCCGCGGGTAAAGCTTGGGCAGGATTTGGGCTCAACAGCGATGATTCTGTAGTCAGCCTCGCCTCTGAGCTTTTCGCCCATAAAGGGAGAGATAAGTCCGCCCAGGTTGGAGCCGCCGCCTGCGCAGCCGATGATGATGTCGGGCTTTACTCCAAGCTTGTCAAGAGCTGTCTTTGTCTCAAGACCGATAACGCTCTGGTGGAGCAAAACCTGATTCAAAACGCTGCCCAAAACATAGCGGTAACCCTCGGTAGAGGTTGCTACCTCAACAGCCTCGGAAATAGCGCAGCCAAGGCTGCCTGTTGTGCCGGGATGGTCGGCAAGAATCTTTTTGCCGATATTTGTAGTCATGCTGGGCGAAGGAGTAACCGACGCACCGTAGGTGCGCATAACCTCGCGGCGGAAGGGTTTCTGCTCATAAGAAACCTTAACCATGAACACCTTGCAGTCAAGGCCGAAGTAAGAGCATGCCATCGAAAGCGCCGTACCCCACTGACCGGCGCCTGTTTCGGTTGTAACGCCCTTTAAGCCCTGCTTTTTGGCATAGTAAGCCTGAGCGATGGCGGAGTTGAGTTTGTGGCTGCCGCTTGTGTTGTTGCCCTCAAACTTGTAGTAAATCTTTGCGGGGGTATCAAGAGCCTTTTCAAGGAAATATGCTCTGATTAAGGGAGACGGACGGTACATTTTATAGAAGTCCTGGATCTCCTCGGGAATGTCGATATACGCGTCGGTGTTGTTAAGCTCCTGGGCGATAAGCTCGTCGCAGAATACAGGAGCAAGCTCCTCGGCTGTCATGGGCTTGTGAGTGGCCGGGTTGAGCAGCGGAGCGGGCTTGTTTTTCATGTCGGCGCGCACATTATACCATTTTGTAGGGATTTCGCTTTCATCAAGATATGTTTTGTAGGGGATTTTGTTTTCTTTCATAACTATTACTCCTTTATAAATTTTTAATATAAATAAAAAACCTGTCCCGGCCTATTGCCGGGACAGGATAAATCCTGCGGTGCCACCCTGCTTGACGTAAAATACGTCCTCTCAACGCGTACTGACATACGCTGACCTTTGGTTACGGAAAGTCCTGTTCCGTCTTACATACTCCGCGCAAAGCGCGTTTCCGCTCGCCCTCGGAAGTCCATTCGGCTCTGTGTTCTCTGCCGCAATTTCACCGTCTGCGGCTCTCTTTAAGAGAAGTGGCACAGCCTACTCACTCTTCCTCATCGGTTTATATGCATTATAACCCCATAAAAACCGTTTGTCAATAGTTTTTTAGATGTTTTTTTCAGCGTCTAAGCGCTATAAAAGATTAATGCATTGCCATTCTCAGCGTAATATGTTATAATAAAAAAAATACTTACGAGAGGAAATGATGACATTGGCAAAGGCGGTTCCGCTGTTCAGCGGCAGTAAGGGCAACAGCTATTTTATCGGTTCGGGCGGCGAGGGCGTGCTGATTGACGCAGGCAAAAACTGCAAGCAGATCGAGCTTGCCATGGCGCAAAACGGCGTTGACATGAACAGCGTGCGCGCTCTGTTTATCACTCACGAGCACACCGACCACTGCTCTGCGGTAAGGGTGCTTGCCAAGAAATACCGCCTTGATGTTTACGCAAGCGAGGGTACTCTGCGCGCGCTTGAAATGAGCGGAAAGCTTGACCCTGCTACCAAAACCCATGTCATTGAAACTGAGGTTGCCCTCGGCGATATGCTGATAAGCCGCATAAACACACCCCACGACGCCGCCGAAAGCTGCTGTTATAGAGTTGTGGCTCCCGACGGAAAGTCGGCGCTTATAGCAACGGATATGGGCGTTATGACCGACGGAGTGCGCATGGCGGCGGCCGAGAGCGACTTTGTTGTGCTTGAATCGAACCACGACATCGAAATGCTTAAAACGGGACCGTACCCCTATCTGCTGAAAAAGCGCATACTGTCCGACAAGGGGCACCTTTCAAACGAGGCGTGCGCCGCCGAACTTGTTGAGCTTGTAAACTGCGGCACCCTTCGTCTTATGATGGGGCACCTTAGTGAACAGAACAACACCCCTTCCCTCGCGCTTAGGACGGCAGTCTGCGAGCTTGAACGCGCCGGAATGAAATACAACAACGACTTCACGCTGGACATAGCTCCCGCGATAACAACAGTAAAGAGCGTGATTTTTTAATGCTGAAGGTAAACATAATCTGCATAGGCAAAATAAAAGAAAAATACTTCACCGACGCAATTGCCGAATACTCAAAGAGGCTCGGCGCTTTCTGTAAGTTTCAGATTATTGAGCTTTCGGAAGAACGCATAAAAAGCAACGCGCCGAACCAAGCTAAGATCGACGAGGTGCTGCTTGCCGAGGGCAAAAGGATTCTTCAAAAGATCTCTCCCTCGGATTATGTTGCCGCGATGTGCATTGAGGGCAAGCTTATCTCCAGCGAGGAGCTTTCAAAAACGCTTGAAAATGCGGCGGTGATCGGCAAAAGCACGGTAAACTTCATTATCGGCGGCAGCTACGGCCTGAGCGATGAAGTCAAGAGCCGCGCGGATTTAAGGCTTTCGATGAGCCGCATGACATTCCCCCACCAGATGGCGAGGGTGATTTTATCCGAACAAATCTACCGCGCATTTGAAATCGCAACCAACGGAAAATACCACAAGTAGCCGCCACGGGAACGTGACGTTCCATCCATCGCGCCTTTGGAAAACTTGTAATAATATAAAGGTTTCTGCAACGGCGCAACTTAACTCGCGGGTACGGAAGTTTTTTTATTGCAAATGTCTGATTCGCGTACTGCCCGTCGGCTCAGCCGACCGCCTTTGGAAAACTTGTAATAATATAAAGGTTTCTGCAACGGCGCAACTTAACTTGCGTGAACGGAAGACGTAACAAAACTACAAACAAAAACCGTATATATATTTAGAGGAAACAATGGCTTTAGACGGAATATTTTTACGACATATTAAAAACGAAATAGAAAAAGAGGCGCTAGTAGCGCGGGTCAACCAGATTTACCAGCCCAACCGCGACGAGCTTGTGCTTGTTTTAAGAAAACGCGACGGCATGAAAAAGCTTCTGCTCTCGGCACGGGCTAATTCGCCGCGCGTTAATTTCTGCGTAAACACACCCGAAAACCCGGCTCAGCCGCCAATGTTCTGTATGCTTTTGCGCAAGCGTCTGGGCGGCAGCAAGCTTGTCGGCGTGCGTCAACTTGGCTGCGACCGCGTGCTGTTTCTCGATTTTGAGTGCATTAACGAGCTGGGCGACCTGGAAACCCTGACCGTCGTCTGCGAAATCATGGGTATGTACAGCAACATAATTGTAATTAACCGCGACACTGGCGTTATAATCGACGCGCTAAAGCGAGTGGACTTAACCGTAAGCAGCCGCCGCTTTGTGCTGCCGAATATCCGCTATGAGCTGCCCGACGCTCAGGAAAAACTTAATATTCTTGAATCTTCACCCGAAGAAATCGCACTTGCGGCGCAAAAGCTTCCGAGCGAAATGCCGCTGCCAAAGGCGCTTATGAGCGTTATTCAGGGTATATCGCCCATTGTGGCACGCGAGCTTGAGTTCAGAGTCGGCGAGGGCGCGACCAACCGCTTGCAGGGTGATTATTACTCAAAGCTTATTGAGGTGCTGACCGATTTCAAATCAAAAGCCGAAAGCTGCGAGGGCACTCCCTGCATAGTCTACCGTGAGGACGGCAGACCGATGGACTTCTCATTTATGCCTATAATGCAGTACGGAAGCTATGCGGATGTAAAGCAGACCGAAGGTTATTCCGCGACGGTCGACGAATTTTACGAGGAGCGCGACGCGCGCGAGAGAATGCGCGTTAAATCCCACAGCCTTAACAAGCTGCTTAGCAATCTGATTGATCGCACAGCTCGCAAAATAAACAAGCAGCGCACAGAGCTTGCTCAGTGCGGCAACCGCGAGCAGCTCAGGATTTACGGCGATTTGCTGCATGCCAACCTCTACCGCATTGAGCGCGGTGCTGCCGAAGTTGAGGTCGAAAACTTCTACGACGAGAACAATGCGATTGTAAAAATCAAACTTAACCCCGCGATTTCGCCTGCCGCAAACGCCCAGAAGTACTACAAGGATTACCAAAAGGCTAAAACCGCCGAAACGGTATTAACCGAGCAGATAGAAAAAAGCAAAGATGAGCTTTCGTATCTTGAATCCGTAGCCGACAGCCTCAGCCGCGCAGAAACCGAGCGCGAGCTCAGCCAAATCCGCGAGGAGCTGACCGAGCAGGGCTATCTTCGCCGTCCTAAAGGCAAGCAGCCAAAGCTGTCGCAGCTTCCGCCGAAGGAGTACACCTCCTCGGACGGCTTTACGATTCTTGTGGGCAGAAACAACCGCCAAAACGACAAGCTCACCCTTAAAACCGCCGCAAAAACCGATGTATGGCTGCACACCAAGGACATTCACGGCTCGCATGTAATAATCCGCTGCGACGGCAAGCCCGCAACCGACACCGCGATTATTGAGGCGGCACGCCTGGCAGCATATCACAGCAAGGCAAGGGAAAGCACCAACGTTCCCGTAGACTACACTATGGTAAAAAACGTAAGCAAGCCCGCGGGCGCGAAACCCGGAATGGTGATTTACGTTAAGAATAAAACGGTGTATGTTGATCCTTCAATTAATATAAAATAAAAAAGCAACGGACAGAAAGGTTCGCCAATCGGCACCCTTCTGTCCGTATTTTATTAAGCCTCAGCTATATATCTTTGTATATTCAACACGTCGCGAATATCAAGCTTGCCGTCGTTATTCGCGTCAGCTCGCTCCAGTCCGCTCTCTGAAATAACCGGCGAGCCGTCCTCTCTGAGAAATTCGGCAAAATACCGCTGCAAAAGCGTGATATCGTCGATCGTCACCTGTCCGTCGCCGTTGACGTCACCTTGGCGCAGCCTGAGCACCAAGTGCAGCGTACTCTCCTTTTGAATATTGTAGTCCGCAAGGGTGCGTCCGTCCTCAAGCTGCTTGCCCGCAAAAATCAGGCGCTGCTGATCGGGCGGGATTCCCTCTTTTCCCTGGATTTTTTGCTTGATGTTTTCAATGGTATCATTTGATTCAACCTCAAGCGTCACGGTTTTGCCCGTCAGAGTCCGCACAAAAATCTGCATTGCGGACACCTGAAATACAGACACGGCAATCAAACCGACCGCCATGCTGAGTGTGAGAAAAATTCCAACAAGTCTGCGAGTACGTTTCATGCCGTGCCCTCCTTAGATTTTAATTTTTTAGCCGATAAGCTCCTTTATTTTAGCCTCGGCAGCCATCGCGTCCGCCTTTCCGCGGCTGTTTTTCATTACGTTGCCGACAAGCGCCTTAATCGCCTTTTCCTTGCCGTTTTTGAAGTCCTCAACAGCCTTGGGGTTGTCCTCAACAGCCGCCTTACAAAGCTCCAAAAGCGCGTTTTCGTCAATTCCGCCCATGTCGCTCTCGCTTATGAACTCAAGCGCGCCCTTGCCGCTGTCAAGCATTTTTTCAAGCGTTGACTTGGCAAGATTGTTGCGGATTTTGCCGCTGTCAAGCAGCTTTACAAGCTCGTTGAGCTGTTCGGGCGAGGTCGCTACGTCAAAGATTTCCTTGTCTGCCTCGGTTTCAACTCTGCGGAAAATCTGGCCGATAATAAAGTTGCTTACGGTCTTGGGCGACTTAACGCCGTCGATAGCCTTGTCAAAATACTCGCTGATATTGCGATACTTTGTAAGCAGAGCCGCGTCCTTTTCAGGTATGTCGTAATCGTCGACATAGCGCTCGAGCTTATCGGCGGGCAGCTCGGGCATCTCAGCCTTAAGAGCCTCTACCTCATCGCGCAGAATATTGATCGTTACCAAGTCGGGGTCGCGGAAGTAGCGGTAATCGTGAGCGTCCTCTTTGCTGCGCATTGAGGAAGTTGTGCCGCTAGCGTCGTCAAAGCGCAGGGTCTCCTGAACCACCTTGCCGCCGCTTTCAATCAAATCGACCTGGCGCTCGTACTCGTATTCCATAGCGCGGGCGATGTTGGTGATTGAGTTCATGTTCTTGATTTCGGTACGCGTACCGAACGCCTCAGTGCCCTCGGGGCGAACCGAGATATTAACGTCGCAGCGCATAGAGCCCTCCTGCATTTTGCAGTCGGAGATTCCGACCCAGCGCATTACCTGCTGCAGCTTTTCAACATATTCCTTAGCCTCGTCAATTGAGCGTATGTCGGGCTCGGAAACGATTTCAATAAGCGGAACGCCGCCGCGGTTGTAGTCGACGTAGGTGTCGCCGTGCTGATGGATAAGCTTTCCTGCGTCCTCCTCGATGTGGATGTGGTGGAGGCGGATCTTTCTGCCGTTTGAAAGCTCGATATAGCCGCCGATAATCAGCGGAGCGTAAAGCTGGCTTATCTGATAAGCCTTAGCCAAATCGGGATAGCAGTAGTTTTTTCTGTCCATTTTTGCGACCTCGGCGATTTTGCCGTGAACCGCAAGCCCTGCTTTGATTGCGAAGCGCACTACCTCGCGGTTGAGCACGGGCAGCGTACCCGGCAGGCCGATACATACAGGGCAGCAGTGGGTATTGGGCTCGCCGCCGAACTGAGTGGTGCAGCCGCAGAAAATCTTTGTCTTTGTAGATAACTCGATATGGGTCTCAAAACCCGAAACTAATTCGTATTTCACAGCTTAACACCCCACTTTGTATCAATGAATTTTTCGGGAGCCGCCTGCTGGTACTTGTAAGCGGCATTGAGGATCTGAGCCTCGCCGAAGCTTCTGCCGATAAGCTGCATACCTATGGGCATACCCTTTTGGTTAAAGCCGCAGGGGATCGACACGCCCGGAAGCCCAGCAATGTTTACGGGGACGGTGCAGATGTCGGTAAGATATGTTTCGATAGGGTCAGATGTTGCGTGTCCCTTTTCAAACGCTGTCATAGGAACCGTAGGAGCAAGTATAACGTCGCAGTTTTCAAACGCGTCGTTAAACGCCTTTATAATCGTTCCGCGCAGGTCGGTAGCCTTTTTGTAGTAAGCGTCGTAGTAGCCTGCCGAAAGCACATAGGTTCCGAGCAATATCCTGCGCTTCACCTCCTCGCCGAAGCCCTCGCTGCGGGTACGGCAGATCATGTCGTGTGTGCCGGTGTAATGCTCGGTTTTATAGCCGTAGCGGATACCGTCGTAACGTCCGAGGTTAGAAGATGCCTCGGCGCAGGCGATGATATAGTAAACGGGCAGAGCGAATTTAAGGATCGGCAAGTCAAAATAGACGATCTCGGCACCTAAAGATTCATAAACCTTTGCCGCCTCAAGTACGGCTTCCTTAACGTCGTCACGCACACCGTCAAGGTATTCGCGCGCGATGCCGTCTCGCCGCCCTTTGCACCAAGGCAGGTTGAGTCGCGCTTATCGGGCTTTGAAATAGCGTCGAACACAATTGAAGCGTCCTCAACGCTCTTTGTGATGGGGCCTATCTGGTCGAGCGAGCTTGCGTAGGCAATCAGGCCGTAACGCGACACAGCGCCGTAGGTGGGCTTTAGTCCGACAACGCCGCAGAATGAAGCGGGCTGACGGATAGAGCCGCCCGTATCCGAGCCTAAGCCGTAAGCCGCTATATTGCCGCCCACAGCACTTGCAACGCCGCCCGAGCTACCGCCCGCGACGTGATTGATGTCAAAGGGGTTCATAGCGCCGCCGAAGTAAGAGTTCTCACACGATGAGCCCATTGCGAACTCGTCCATGTTGGTTTTGCCGAGCATAACAGCGTTCTGCTCTTTAAGAAGTTCCCAGACCGTAGCGTCGTAAATCGGCTTGTAGCCGGTGAGAATCTTTGAGCAGCAGGTGGTTTCGATGCCCTTGGTGGACATGTTGTCCTTGAGCGTCATGGGCACGCCCTCAAGCATGCCTATCTCCTGCCCCACGGCGATTTTTTTATCGACCGCTTCGGCAGCTATAAGCGCCTCGTCGGGTGTTACGCAGACATAAGCGTTGAGCTCGCCGTTTGATTTTTCGATTTCCTCAAGATAGCTTTTTGTCAGCTCCGCGCAGGAAACCTGCTTAGCCGTAAGCATATCGTGTATTTTAGCAATATATCCCATAGCGCACCTCACTCCCTGTTCCTGACTAAAAAGTGGTCTTCCGCCTGTTCGGGCGCGTTTTTAAGTATTTCCGATGAGGGATATGACGGAATGACCTCATCCTCGCGGAACACGTTTGACAGATTGTTGATGTTGTCAAAGCCCTCGGCGCTTGTCGGCGCGTTATTTATCGCGTCAGCAAAGTCGATGATTTCCTGCATAGACTTTGTAAGCCCGTCAAGCTCCTCCTCGGGAACAAACAGTTTTGAAAGCAGCGCAATGTTTTCTACGTCTTCTTTTGTTACCATAGCTTCACCTTCTAAAAGTAAATTTTATAAATTATCCATAATATTATACACTATTTTGGAAAAGGTTTCAATAGAAAAATTGAAGATGAAAAAATATCCCTATAGCCTGAATTTGTCAGGCTATAGGGATGATTTACAAAATCAGACGGAAACGTCAGTCGGCGCCGAAAAAAAGAATAACACTCTTTCAGGTTGGCCGCGTCCGCTGTATCAATGCCGTTAAAGGTCTTGAACAAAACATGAGAGTCTTGGTCGCGGTTAACAGAGCCGATAAACAGCTCCTTCAAATTGTTTATATCTACTTATATATTTTCGCAGCAAATAATTCAATTATTTATTATTACATATTTTCCTTGATTGCGTCAAGGGCGCTTTTTTCGATTCGGCTTACCTGCGCCTGAGAAATCCCTATTTCCGAAGCGACCTCCATCTGCGTCTTCCCCTGAAAAAACCTGAGTGTAAGGATCCGCTTTTCGCGGTCGCTCAAATTTGAAATAGCCTCTTTGAGCGCAAGCTCCTCAAGCCAGGTGCGGTCGTCGCTCTTGTCGCCGATCTGATCCATAACATAAACCGTGTCGCTGCCGTCGGAAAATACCGGTTCGTAAAGCGAAACAGGCTCAACAACAGCCTCAAGCGCAAGCACAACATTTTCTTTGGGAACGTCCATAAGCTTGGCTATCTCCTCAACCGAGGGCTCGCGGTTATTGCGGGAGGTAAGCTGCTCTTTGAGCTGCATTGCCCTGTAAGCAGTGTCCCTCATTGAGCGCGAAACGCGCACGGCATTGTTGTCGCGCAGGTACCTTCTTATCTCACCGATTATCATCGGAACGACGTATATAACTCGAAAAAACTGGCTATTTTAATATTTTACATACTACATATTTCATTATAATTGAATTTTTCGGATTGTCAATAGCAATTATTATTCCCCGGATTGATCAGGGAAATATCAGCGCTATTTTTTAATGCCCGTTTCGTATATACTGACAGCAATTATTTCCGCTGTAATTATTACGAGAACATACAGGCAATTTAAGGAATAAACTTTGTTTGATATCTGAAAAGCACAAGCGCGGGATTCTTAACGGAAACCGCGCTTGTATACTTTTGAATATGATATTTAGTCTTCGATTTTAAATGCGTTCAGCAGGTAATCCTCTACGCCGTCGGCGTCGGGATCATGAGAGGTTTTGCCTGTATCGAGGGAGCGCATTTCATCCATTTCGCTTTGGGTAAGCGCAAAGTCAAATATATCAAGATTTGACTTTATGCGCTCGGGGTTAGTGGATTTCGGCAGAGTGATAAAGCCCTCCTGCGTTTCAAACCTCAGAATGATCTGCCCCGCGTTTTTGCCGTATTTTTCAGCGAGATATACGATAGTCGGGTGATTCAAAAGCTCTGCGTTGCCGTGGCCGAGCGGATACCAGCACTCTACCTTGACATCGTTTACGTCCATAATAGCTCTCATTTCCTTTTGCTGAGAGAATGGGTTGCACTCGATCTGGTTGACTGACGGCATTGTCTTAAACTGCGGAACAAAAGTATTCCAGAGCTTCGGCGTCATGTTGCTCACGCCGATAGAACGGATTTTGCCCACAGCTTTCGCTTCTTCGAGCGCCTTCCACGCGCCTGCAACATCACCGTAGGGCTGGTGGAGCAGATAGAGGTCGATATAGTCAAGACCGAGCTTTTTTAGCGAGCGTTCAATGCCCTTTTTCGCTCCCTCGTAACCGTACTGCGACAGCCACAGCTTTGAGGTTACGAAGATTTCTTCTCGCGGGATTCCGCTGTCACGGACAGCCTTGCCGACTTCTTCCTCGTTAAAGTACGCTGTTGCCGTGTCGATATGTCTGTAGCCCGCGTCGAGCGCTTCACGCACTGCCTCATAGGTGCTGCCGTCGGCAGGGATCATAAATACGCCGAAGCCGATCGCGGGGATTTTTACGCCGTCATTTAGTGTTACGAATTCCATTTTTACCTCCGATTAGTTTAGTCAATTTAATAAACAGGTACCCAAGCGTCATGAACAGTATCATAACCGCCAGATAGTCAAGATAGTAGTACACAAACGGTTCGGAATGATCAAAGAACACAAATACCACCTTGCCGAACAGAAAGTCATAAAACCCGCGCTTGTCAAAGGCATGAACGCCGTAAGCGGATATCAGCAGGAACACGGAAGCGACAGCGCATTTGACAGGCTTTGGCTTAAGCTTTGAAATCATCATGCTTCCGTGGATCCCCGCGTGGAAGCTCAGAATCAGCAACCCCCAATAAGACGCGAGCATATGGATTTTGCGCATTTGGGAGCTGAGAGTGTGGATTCCCAAAAAGCGGAACACGTGTTTTGAAATAAACACTCCGCTGACCATCAGGTTCAGCATACCGATAATCAGGCAGAGGTTGATTATAAGCATAACAACGCGCCTGATATTGTATCTGCCCCTGAACAGCGACGAAAACCACTTTCTGTTGAGCACCATATGCACCGCGAACAATACGCCGATGGATATTCCGATAATCTCATGATAAAACTCGCTGACGAGCGAATAGCCCATCAATATAGGGAGCACGAATATCAGAGCAAGGTCGATTCCCGTTTTGACCTTTTTCATAAGGCTTTCTTTGCCCAGCTTTCAACCTGCGATTTTGAAGAGGGAGCGCTGCCGCCGTGAACGGCAAGGCTTGCGCCGAGCTTAGCGCCTTTGCAGGCGTTCTTCATTGTCTTTGGAACACCGCCCAAGCCTGAGCCCTCGTGGGTGACTGCATAGTGCACGGTCTTGCCCGTGAAGTCAAGCCTTTCAAGCTGATTGTAAAGCGCCATCGGGTAAATTCCCCACCAGTTGGGGCCTACGACAAATATATTATCATAGTCAGATATATCATCAAGATACTCCTTTAATTCAGGTCGCGACTTTGTTCTGAGCTCAGCCTTCGCCTCCTCAATGCACACCATATAATCTTTGGAATACGGCTTGACGGTATCGACCTCAAAAACATCTGCGCCAACCGCGTCTTTTATAAATTCCGAGATTACCTCGGCGTTGCCCCTCGCAAGGTTCTTGATTGAACCGTTTACATAATTCTGTCCGCGTCTGGAATAGTAGATTATCAGGTTTTTCATGTTGTCCTCCTTAGTAAGTCGAAGCCACGCTTCGTGTGATTTTCCATTGTCCGTCTGTCTTTTTCAAGCTGCATTGCTGCTGTAAGTGCCAATAGTGTTTTCCGCCGCCGAATACCGCCGCCTGAACGTATGAACGGCCTACCGCAACGGCTGTATCGCCTGTTAACTCAACGGATTCACTCTCGTGAACGGCTGAGTAGTAGTTAAGAGTGCCGTCCATTACCGCGTTGATAAACTCGCTTTTGCTCTGGCGCATACCCGTCATATGGACGAGCACATAGCTGTCGTCGAGAACATTCTCAAGCACATTTCTGTCCTTGTTGATCATCGCCGAACACATTTTTTCGTAGCATTGTTGTATTTGCTCTTTATCCGTCAAATTACTTCACTCCATTCCGTCTAGCCATTCCTTGACCTCCGATTTAACGCTGTCCTGATCGTTCTGAGCGTCGGTGCCCGTGATCGCGAGCACTTCCATGACATCGGCGTTCGGAACAGCGGATTGGATCTTGCTCTGCGTGCCTGCGTCGGAGGAGCCCGCGTGTGTGCAGAATGGAACAATCGTCTTGCCTGAGAAATCATAGCTTTCGAGGAAGGTATAGCAAATCATCGGCATATCGCCCCACCAGATCGGATAGCCGAGATAAACGGTGCTGTAGCTGTCGAAATTCTGCACGGTATCCTTGATATCGGGACGGGCGTTGTCGTTCAGCTCGTCCTTAGCATAGTCGGTAAGCTCGCTGTAGGAGGTGGGATAGTTATCCTCCTTCGGCTTGATTTCAAAGCTGTCCGCGCCTGTCTGCTCGGCAATCATATCCGCGACGATCGCCGTGTTGCCCTTCTCGATCACACCTACGCCGTACTGTTCGCCTGTTCTCGAAAAATAAACAACAAGCGATTTACCCCCTGAAGCAGTGTTTGTGCTTTGATTACCGTTTTTTGTTTTCGACTCGGCTTTTGATGTTGTTGATTCGGCTGAGGTCGATTTTGAGGAGCCGTTACTTGCCGCCGAGCAGCCAGCAAAAGCGAATACAAGCGCAATAATCATAAAAACTGAAATAATCTTTTTCATAGTCAATATCCTTTCTTACTGTGGTTTAAGAGGGCCGTAGAAGTAGCTTGCCGTAGCGCCGCCGTCGATCAGGAAGTCGGAGCCTGTTATAAATGCTCCTCTGCTGTCGAGCATAAGCTCGGCAAGGCTTGCAACCTCGTCGGCAGTTCCGGGACGACCTGCGGGGCATTTAGCGAACATATTCTTGTAGAAATCGCCGAGCGGTCCGTTGAATTCGTCGATTGCAAGCGGAGTTACAATGATACCGGGCGATATGGAATTGATGCGCGCGTTTCGTGCTCCCCATCTGACGGATTCATACATCACACGCTTGACGTTGCAGCGTTTCGCAAGCTGATAGGCGTGGAGTGTGTCGCGGATATTTTCGGGCTGTAAGACCTCTAAATCAAGCAATCTTTCGGTCGGAGTCGTGGCAAGTTGTACGTCTATCTCCGCTCCTAACGCCGGCATACGATGACCTGACTGGCTCGAAATTGTCACGCCTGTACCGCCTTCTTTTATAACCTTGCCGACTTCTTCCAGCAGCACCGCCGTGCCGTAAAGGTCGACCTTCAAGATAGTTTCAATCGGCGCCTGTGATGGCGATACGCCTGCCGCGTTGATGAGGTTAGCAATCTCGCCGTACTGCCGCGCCTGCGCTATAAGATTCAGAACCGACTCTCTCGACGACAAATCGCTCTCGACGAACACCGCGTCGAATCCTGCCTCGTTCATTATCTTTGTGATTGTTTCTCCGTTGATTCTGTTTTTGTCGCCGATGACGAGCTTCTTCCCCATCAAAATCCTGCGCGCAATCGCCATTCCGATCTGTCCCGCGCCTGTCAGAAGTACAACATCTTTCATTTGGAACACCTCCTAAATCCTTCTGTTTAAAGTATAACAAAAACCTCCGCCTTCAATCAATCTTGAATGCAGAGGTTATCCATAAGTTTTACTTATCGTTATTCTTTCTTTTCAAAATCATCGAGAAGCCGAGCGCAAGCACAACCAAAAAAGCGAACAATCCCATCGATCCCTCCATCAAATAACGGAAGTACGACTCACCGTTTCCGAACGTGGTTATCATCGAGCGCTGCAGCGAGAGCATGGAAGCGGTTGCGGACGCGAGAGAAATATTCCTTAGCGCTATCATCTGAGCCGACTTTTGTTTATGTGCCAGAACAACATTTCTGACCGCCAAAAACGCCAGTACAAAGGTATAGGTCGCTATTGTGATCATCAATATTTGATCATACTTTACAGTGACGGAAGAATGGAAATTTATCGTTACGGAACCTGCCAAAATGACTGCAATAAAAATAAGTCCCAATCCGATACAAACCGTCATCTTCCGTTCGATGTTTTTTCGGCTTCTTCCAAACACGGCAACGGAAAGGCGCAAAAGCCCGAGTATCAAATAATAGGCAAACATCGTAAGGAACCAGAATGAGCTGTAAATATATGCCATAACTCCATACAGAATGCTGTAAAGTATATTGCAACCCATACTTAACAGCGCTATTGTCATTGCACGAAAATGACTGTCGGAAAGAAATTTCTCGCCGACAGGTTTTGAGTTGATTTTGGTTTTCAGATTCTTAATCGGGTTCATATAAATCACACAGAACAGTTATGTTTTAGAGCTTTCAAAACGCGCTTTTAGCATATCGGCAAACTCTTCAACGTAGAAGCCCGAGTTATCCTCTTTCCAGAAGGCGCAGTAATTTCGCGTCATGGGCTTGCCGCCGCGGTACAGCGGGATTCGGTGGATCCCCGAACCGAAGTAGCCTGAATTGCCCACGCCCTCGATCGGCATCACGCCCTGATTGGACACCACCATCATCCTCGCCCTTTGCAGATTGTCTGCAAAAAGGAACTCGCCTTTGAATCCGACGATGTCGCGGTAATAAATCTGCTCGGTTTTCTCCTGCCCCTTTGACGCGACAAGGATACACGGGGTGTTCTTTAAGTCGGAAATATCGATTTTGTCGAGCTTTGACAGCGGATTATGGGTTGACAGCTCAATGTAACAATTACTGCGAATCAGCTCAAAATTCACATACTCGTCCGAGAACGCACGGCGTTGGTCGTTTAGCACCAAATCGACCTTTCCGAAGCGCAGCTCGTCATACAATTCCTCGTGGTTGCCCTCGATCACATTGACGCTCACGTCGGGATATTTCGCGATAAAATCCGCCAGAGCGGAGTGAAATTCATCGCCGCCGTAGCATTTCAGATAACCGATATTGAGAACGGCGCTGTCCTTGTGGGCGATGCGGACGGTTTCTCTGCAAATCCTCTCAAGCTCCGAGGAAAACACAACGGTTTTGTTGTAAAAATGCTCGCCTGCGGGCGTGAGCGTAAACTTACGGTTTTTGCGCTCAAAGAGCTTGACGCCAATCTCCTTTTCAAGCGACTGAATCTGCTGCGAGATTGCCGACTGCGAGATATAGCAAGCCTCCGCAGCCTCGGTGAAGCTGCCTTTTTCAACTACTGTCTGAAAGTATTTTATCTGTCTGAGAAGCATAGAACCAACCCTTATGATAATATACCTTTAGTATAGTTGAAAAACAAGAATTTGTAAAGCTATTCTGCGGCTTTGTTGATACAACTGAGCGCGTTCAGGCTTCGCGGATAGCCGATATACGGCAGGCACTGAGATACAACGCTGATTAAAAACTGCTTGTCGTTTCCTATGCGCATATTCGCCGACGCGTGAGCGGTGAGCTGGGGTTCACAGCCGCCCTGCGCTGAAATAAAGCAGAACGTAATCATCTCGCGCTGTCTGTAGTCAAGTCCCATGCGCGTGTAATAATCGCCGAAACAATTGTCTGTGAGCCACAAATTGATGTGGCGGCTTTCCTCGGGTCCCGATTGCCAGAAGTCGCGCATACCTTCGCCGAAGATATCCACCTGTGTCTGTGTGCCTGCCTCTCTGCGGTTTTCGGTTGTGGTTGTAGCCTGACCTTCGAGCGGAAGCGAGATTCCTTTCTCCTCAAAAATCTCGTTGACAGCTTTCAGAAACGGAAACACTCTGCCGATTCCGAGATAGGCTGTCGCCTGATAGACTGTTTCCTTGATTTCCACAGGCGTCACGCCGAAGTTCAGCGCGGCAGGAATCATTTTCTTAAACTCGTCTATCCCCTGACAGCCGAGAAGCGTTGACAGAATCGCGAGAAGCCTCGTTTTGTCGTCGAGCTGCACGCCCTCCTGATTGATCACCTCGTCAAAAGTAAAGTTGTCGAAACGCTCGATAAACTCCGGGTCGGTGCGCAAAAAATCCGATTGATATTCGGGAAACATTTTCTCGTGATATTCCCTTGCAAATTCCGTAATAGCCATATCATTACCTCCGTTTGGTTGTTAACTCTATTTTATCAAAGCCGTCACGTTCAATCAATTTTGTTTATGGGGGTTAATGATAAGTTTAACTTATACTTGATAAATCATTTTTGAATTGAAAAACCATTTTAAAGAATATATAATAATATCAATAAATTATCGGAGGTCACTATGAAGGTAATACTTATTAACGGAAGTCCGAACAAAAACGGCTGTACATACACAGCCCTCGACGAAATAAAGAAAACGCTTAACGATGAAGGAATTGAAGCCGACTTCTTTTGGCTCGGCAAAAAGCCGATCGGCGGCTGTATCGGATGCTATCAGTGCGCGCAAAAGGGCAAGTGCGTATTTGACGACAATGTCAATGAATTTACCGCGCTCTCGCAAAATTACGACGGGTTTATCTTCGGATCGCCTGTTTTCTACGCAGGAATGAACGGAAGTTTGATGAGCTTTATGGACAGGGTGTTCTTCTCCGCCTCGCGGCAGGAGCCGCACCCGTTCCGCTATAAGCCTGCGGCGGCAGTAGTCAGCGCAAGGCGGGCAGGAACAACGTCTGCGCTCGACCAAATCAACAAATACTTTCTTCACCAGCAAATGCCGATTGTCACCTCGCGCTACTGGAACATGGTACACGGCAACACGCCCGAGGAAGTCGCGCAAGATTTGGAAGGCTTGCAAATTATGCGCGTACTTGCACGCAACATGGTATGGTTGCTCCGACTCAGAGAGGCAGGCGAAAAGGCAGGAGTGCAGCTTCCCAAACAGGAAGAAATCCGAATGGCTACAAACTTCATAAGATAACAAATATTAGTTTGCTGTCTGCAAAAACCTCCGCTTGAATTTTCCAAGCGGAGGTTAAGTTTTATTTCATCAAATTCTTGCCTGCGTTCCAAGCCTTTCCTGCTTTTTCGCCGGCAAACCATAATGCGCTGCCGTTTTGTCCTGTGTATCTCAGAATGATTGTAATAAACATAACACACTAACGTGTATTATTATAAAAACACAAATTTTTTCAGCCTGTCCATCGCTTCCATTACCAAAGAACGCGGCAACGCCAAATTCATTCGGATTCCCCATTCATCGTGGAACGGTGCGCCCTGCTGCCATGCTACACCCACATCCCAGCCTCTTTGAATCAACTCGTCAATGCCGATTCCGTGCTGCTTACAGTATCCCTCACAGTGAAGGAACAACATGTAAGTTCCCTGCGGCTTTGAAGCCTCAACGCCGACAAAGTCATTTTGAATTATCTCATACGCATCATTGATATTTTCGGAGAGCACCTCGCACAGCTCGTCAACCCACAGATGTCCTTCGGGCTTGTACGCACCGATAAGTGCATGCATAGACAGCACGTTCATCGAGTTGTAGTGGCTCATATCCGACTGCCGGCGCATTCTGTCGCGGAGATAGCCGTCATATATAATATGATAGCTCCCAATCAGGCCTGCAAGATTAAAGGTCTTGCTGGGCGCGTAAACGGCGATTGTCCGATTGCGCGCGTCCTCGGAGATACTTTGAGTCGGAATATGCTTGTGTCCGTTCAGAAGAATATCCGACCAGATTTCATCAGAAATGACGACACACTGATTTTCGCGGAATATCTCCATAGCTTTTTCAAGCTCTTCCCTTTTCCACACCCTGCCGCAGGGATTGTGCGGACTGCAAAGAATAACGAGGTGGATATGATTTTTTCTGATACGCCTGTCCATGTCCTCATAATCCATTCGCCACACGCCGTTTTCGTCCTTTTTAAGCGGACTCAGCTCAGCCTCACGTCCCGTATCTTCCAATACATGAGTAAAACCAATATAGGTGGGACTGTGCAGCAAGATCTTCTCTCCGGGTGTTGTAAACGCCTGAATTGCCGTACTGACGCAGCCGAGCACGCCGTTCTCGTAACCGATGTACTTTCTTTTTAACTCCGTTACGCAGTTGCGCATTTTGTGCCAGTTGATGATTGAATCATAGTATTCCTTTGTAGGAATATAGTAGCCGTAAGCAGGGTGTCCTGCTCTTTTGATTATTTCCAGCTCAATGGTAGGAACCGTTGCAAAATTCATATCCGCTACCCACATCGGAATAACCGAAAAGCCGTTCTTGGGCGCGGTAGGAACAGCCGCCCAATTTAAAGACGAGCCTATAGCGTCAACTGCCAGCGCTTACCGCTGCGATCCATAATGGTAGTAAAATCATAAATCATATTTATATACCTCAGATTATTGCACATGATAGTCAAGTATATCAAATTGCAGCTTTTTTGTCTATGATTTAATAATAGCTTTTTTCTATATCCGGCTATTCAAATATCCTATAAGGAAGTGCAGAAAAAGCAAAAATGCCGAACGGTATTATCCATTCGGCATATGCGTTTTCGCCTCAAGGAGCTTTGACAAATGCGGTAAACACATATGTTAAAGCTATATAAAGAGCGGTTACGGCAATAAAGTAGATTGAAATGCGGCTGGCAGCTCTATCTGTCATTTTCACTCAATCCTTTCTATCAGGTAAGGCAGCGCCCGTTCAAAATCAACGCCGTACCAATTTGAACCCGGTGTTTCCTTTGTGAGCCTGATACTTTCCGCCGTGAAATCTGCCGCTGCATTTACGCTGTCAAAAACTGATTTACCGCGAAGCAGCAAGCCCGTAAAAGCTGAACTGAAAATGTCGCCTGTTCCGTGATAAGACGCGTCAATTTTATCTTGAGTATAGAAGCTGAAATCCTCTGTTTTGCTGTCATAAATCAAAACACCGTATTTACCGTCAAAAGCCGCTCCTGTCAGAACAACGATTGAAGCGCCCTGCGCGGCGAGCTTTTTGACAACTTCTTTTGCAAACTGCTCGTCATAGCTTTCGCGGTAGGGCGTATCGGTCATCAGGCACGCTTCGGTAATGTTCGGCAAAACAATGTCCGCCTGCGCCGCGAGCCTCGCCATTTCCTTCGGAAAGCCGTCGTCAAAAGCCGGGTAAAGCTTGCCGTTGTCCGCCATAGCAGGATCAACTATCACAAAGTCGCTTTCGCGTTTCAGGCTGTTGATTAAAGTCATCACCTTATCGATCTGCTGTGCCGAGGCAAGATAGCCCGTGTAAAAAGCGTCAAAGGTGATATTTTCATCCTTCCAGTGCTTTGCGATAGGAAGGAGCTGATCGTCCAAATCCTTGCAGGTGAAATTCTTAAACATTGTATGAGTTGAAAGCACAGCAGTCGGCAAAATTGCCGCCTCAACACCTGTTGCCGAAATAATCGGGAGCGCCACGGTCAGAGAGCACTTTCCGACGCACGATATATCCTGAATTGTTAATATTCGTTTCATTTACAAATACCTCATTTTTTTAGCTTATATATATCCGAAAGCCTGTTTAGAGCAACGTTTAGGGTATCGTTTTTCTTAGCAAAATGCAGGCGGATCAGGTGATTGACGTTTTCACGGAAAAAGCTTGAGCCGGGCACCGCGCCTACGCCTACCTTTTCGGCGAGCTTTTCGCAGAAATCAAGGTCGCTTTCATAGCCGAATTCAGAGATATCGAGCAGCACATAATATGCACCCTGAGGATTCGTGTGGGTGATCCCGATATTGTCAAGCCCACTGAGGAACAAATCGCGTTTTTCGGTGTATTTTTCAGCGAGCTGTCTGTAATAATCGTCTCCGAATCGCAGTCCTGTAACCGCCGCCTCCTGCAAAGGTGCAGCCGCACCGACAGTCAGAAAATCATGTACCTTCTTCGCCACGTCAATAATATGCGGCGGTGCGATAATATAGCCCAAACGCCAACCTGTGATGGAATAGGTTTTTGAAAGCGAGGAACAGGAGATCGTGCGCTCCCACATATTGGGCAGTGAAGCGAAATAGATGTGCTTGTGCGGCGCGTAAACAATGTGCTCATAAACCTCGTCGGTGATCACAAACGCGTCGTATTTTTCGGCGAGGTCGGCAATGATTTTCAGCTCGTCATAGGTAAACACCTTGCCGCAGGGATTGGAGGGGTTGCAGAGAATCAGCGCCTTTGGCTTTTGTCTGAACGCCGCTTCAAGCTCGTTTGGGTCAAAGTTGAATTCGGGCGGATAGAGCGGAACATAGATCGGTTCCGCCCCCGACAGGATCGTATCGGCGCCGTAGTTCTCATAAAACGGCGAGAACACTATCACCTTGTCGCCCGGATTGGCGACGGTCATCATCGCCGCCATCATCGCCTCGGTGCTGCCGCAGGTGACGACGACGTTTTCGTTCGGGTCGATTTCAACGCCCATAAGCCGCGACTGCTTTTCAGCAAGCGCCTCACGGAAATTCTGCGCTCCCCATGTGATGGAATACTGGTGAAAATCTTCCCTTGTAACCTCGGCAAGACGGTCGAGCAGCTCTCGCGGCGGTTCAAAATCGGGAAAGCCCTGAGAGAGATTCACCGCGCCGTATTTATTTGAAATTCTCGTCATGCGGCGGATGACGGAATCTGTAAAGGTTTCGGTTCGTTTGGATAGCTCGGGCATAAAAACTCCTCCGTATTATTTATTTGGGCTGTTTTATGCCCTATTATACACTAATCAGATGACGTATTCAAGGTTGCGTTCGTCAATAACGCGCTTTGACTTGTGCTCGGAGCGTGTGTCAAGTCCGCCGTCAGGATGAACGACAACTCTTGCGGGCTTAACGCCGATACGTGCTTTCAATGCCGCGGAAACCTCTGCGGCAACCTCCTCGTCGGTCTTGGGATTGTCGGTGTTCTTCTCGATTTCAACGGCGTACTTATTGGTGAAATCCCTCTCAAATATTCTGATGAGGTATTCGCCCGTAATGCCGTCCTGCTCGCGGATTACCGCCTCGATGTCGCTCGGGAATACGTTGACCGCGGAGACGATGAACATGTCGTCCTTTCTGCCCAGAATGTGGATCCTGCCGTGAGTTCTGCCGCAGGAGCACTTGGTATTGTCGATACGTCCGATGTCGCCTGTGCGGAAACGGATAAGCGGACGCGCGTGCTTTCTGAGCGTTGTAAATACCAGCTCGCCGACCTGACCCGGCTCTAAAATTTCGCCTGTGTGGATGTCGATCGTTTCAACCAGAATATGGTTCTCAGCAATATGAAGTCCGTCCTTAGCCTCGCACATTGCGGCGCAGGCTCCGAAAATATCGGACAGTCCGTAGAAGTCGTAAACCTCCGCGCCCCAGATGTCCTCAATCGCCTTTCTGGTGGCGTCGATTGAACCGCCGAGTTCTCCCGCAACGATGATTTTCTTGATATTCAAATCCTTCTTGGGGTCAATGCCGCTCTTGAGCGCCTTTTCGCCGAGCTGCCACGCGTAGGAAGGCGAAGTCCAGATGACGGTCGGCTTGTAGGTTTTCAGGACGAACAGCAGACGTTCGCTCGGGAGCGTGCCGCCCCAGATGCAGAGCGCGCCGAGATTCTGCGCGCCGATAACATCGGGACCGCCTACATAGAGCGAAAAGTTGAGCGCATGAACATAGCGGTCGTTCGGGCGCATACCGATCTGCCAGAACCAACGGCTTTCAGTATCCTGAAACTCGTCAAAGTCCTTCTTGGTGAACGGGCTCATGGTGGGAACGCCCGTTGAACCGGATGAGGTGGAAATGAACACCACGTCCTCCTCGGGAACAGCCGCAAGCTCGCCTAAGAAGGAGCCTACGCCCTGCGTGTCGCGCTGGGTTTTCTTGTTGATAAAGGGGAACTTCTGAATATCCTTGAGGGTTTTTATGTCCTCGGGCTTTACGCCTGCCTCGTCAAAGCTGCGCTTGTAATAGGGCGCGTTTTCGTAGGCAAATTTTACGATTTCCTTTAAGTCCGCAAGCTGTCTTTTTTCAAGCTCCTCACGGGGCAGGGTCTCAAGCTCCTCGTCCCAGAATTTATTATTTATATCTCTGCTCATTGCCGATTACTCCTTAAACTCAATTAAAATTTTTATGAATGAACTCCCACTTTGCGTCGCGGGATTTTGTAATGACTTCAATATCCTCGTCGGTCAGATGCTTAAAACGGCTTTGCTTTCTAAGGTAGCTTTCAACACTTGAAAACTCCTTCGGCTGATGATTCAGCGTTAATTCGCCGTTTTCATACTCGGCGAGGTACCACAGGCCGCAGTCGACGACCTCCTTGGCGATTTCAACGGTTTCGTCCGTCTTAACACCCCAGCCCGTGGGACAGGGCGCGAGAATATGAATGTACTTTGTACCTTTTATTTGCTTAGCCTTTTCCACCTTGCGGATAAAGTCGTTGAGATAGCCGACGCTCGCGGTGGCGGCATACGGGATCCCGTGGGCGGCGACGATTTCAAAAAGATTCTTTTTCGGTCTGAGGTTGCCGCGTATGTTTTTGCCCGCTGGCGTTGTTGTCGTCCTCGCGCCGAACGGAGTCAGCGAGCTTTTTTGAATACCCGTATTCATGTAGGCTTCGTTGTCGTAACAGATATAGAGAATATCGTCGTTACGGTCGATGGCACCCGAAAGCGCCTGCAAACCGATATCAGCCGTGCCTCCGTCGCCGGCAAAGCCTACCGCGTGAAAGTCGGTGATTCCCTGAGCCCTAAGCCCCGCTTCAACGCCTGTCAGCATGGAAGCTGTTCCGGCGAAGGTCGAGATGATTGCGTTGTTGCCGAAGCAAAGCTGCGGAAAGTTGAAGCCGACAGCCGACATACAGCCTGCCGGAAGAACGGCGACGGCGTTTTCTCCCAAAACCTTAAGCGCGATTCTCACCGCCAAGCTGCCTCCGCAGCCTGCGCATGCCTTGTGTCCGTAGAATAGCTCGGTTTCACTGAGCGTTTTTGCGTTAAGCGCCATTTTCTTCACCACCGATCCCTAAAAATTTTACCGTTGACTGCTGATTCTCCAGCTCGTCAAAAATGGTTTTAATTTCTTCAAATGAAATATTCTTGCCGCCGAGACCGCCGATATAATTTGAGGTCGGAAGCTTTATTCCCGTCTTTTGCAGGGCTGAGTTGACGTTGGTATACACCGTGCCCTCATTGCCGAAGGATATATCCTTTTCAAGCACCGCGACTGCCTTGGCGTTTTTTACGGCGTTCGCGATTTCCTCGTTCGGGAACGGGCGCAGATAGCGCAGTCTTAACAGCCCGACGCGTCTGCCCTCTGCCCTGAGCGCGTCAACTGCCTCACGGACAAGCCCCGAAATACTGCCGAGGGTAATGATAATATAATCCGCGTCATCGGTTTGATAGCCTTCTGTCAGACCGCTGTAACGCCTGCCGAAAATTTCCGCAAAGCGTTCCTCGGCTTCATCAATGATTTTGGAAGCGTTCAGAATACCGAGGTGCTCCTTGTACTTAAAAAACGTGTTGGTGTCGGGGCCTGCCGAAAACGCGAGATTGCGCGGATTTTGCAGGTCTAGCATGTTTTCCGTTTCATACTTGGGAAGGAAAGCATCAGCTTGTTCCTGCGTAGGAACGTCAGCCACCTCGTAGGTATGCGTGAGCACAAAGCCGTCGAGATTTGCCATAAACGGAGTGCTGACTTTGCTGTGCTCGGCGATGTAAAAGCTCATTAAAGCCAGGTCAAGCGCTTCCTGCGCATTGCCTGCATACGCCTGGATCCAACCGCTGTCGAGCTGTGAGAGCGAATCGCGCTGGTCGCCGTAGATGTTCCACGGAAGTGCGGTTGAACGGTTGGCGTTCATCATGACGATCGGGAACCTGCCGCCTGCCGCGTAGGGCAGGCATTCAGCCATATAGAGCAAGCCCTGAGATGATGTCGCGGTGAATGCTCTCGCGCCTACAGAGGAAGCGCCTATTGCGCAGGACAGTGCGGAATGTTCTGATTCCACATGAATGAACTCAGCGTTCAGGCTTCCGTCCTCGACAAACTCGGAGAGCTTTTCGACCACTATCGTCTGCGGCGTTATCGGATATGCGGAAATCACCTGCGGCCGCGCAAGGCGCACGCCGTATGCAAACGCCTCGTTGCCCGATAAGAACTTTTTAGCCATTACTTTTCCGCCTCCATTTTTATAGCCCCGGGCTTGCAGATTTTTGAGCAAATGCCGCAGCCCTTGCAAAAGTCGTAATCTATATTGACCTTACTTCCCTCGCGGAAAATAACACCGTCGGGACAATAAAGATAACAATTCAGACAGCCGACGCATTTTGTATTGTCAATCACGGGACGGACATTGCGCCAGCCCGCGTTCTTGGTGACAAGATACCCTGCCTCATAAGCGGTCGCTTCGGGAATATCGTCATAGGAAGTCGGAACAAAATCTCTCAGATAAGGCTTCATGCAACAACCTCCTCATATGCCGCTTTGACAGCGGCGATATTCTTTTCGTGCAGGCGGCGCGGCATTGATTGCCTGATTGCTTCGTTTATTTCATCAAGTGTTATTTCTCCCGAAACTGCCGCGAATGCGCCGAGCAGAATGGTGTTTGTAATAGGCAAGCCGAGAATTCGCTTGGCTATACTGTCGCCGTCAATGGTAATCACACGCGGGTCGTCAAACTTTTCCTTTGTATTTAAAAGTATTTTCCCGTCTTGGTTCAGCTCACGAAATGATTTTTCGTTGAAAAGCGTATCGTCAAGAAAAATACTGTAATTGGATTTTGTTATTTCGCTGCGATTGCCAATCGGCTTTCGGTCGAGCTTGGTGAACGCGCGAATGGGCGCGCCCCTGCGCTCGGGACCAAATGACGGAAACGCCAGCGCGTACGCCTTGTCCTTAAGCGAATACGCGTCGCCGAGCAGTCTGGCGGCGGTGAAGGCTCCCTGTCCTCCTCTGCCGTGCCATAAGATCTCTGTCATTTTTGCGCCTCCTCAGTGCTTCCAGCGAAGCAGGAATTTTTGAATTTTATTGAAGCCGAACGAAATTACAACGATCACAATGCCGATAACTATCAGACCGACAAGTGTTCTTGTGTAGTCGCCGAAGTCGGAATAATTCTTGATATAATAGCCCAGTCCGCTGCGCGCTCCGATCATTTCGGCAGACGTCAGCAAAACGAATGAAACCGTAAGTCCCTGGTTGCAGCCGATGAAAATCTGCGGCAGAGATGCAGGCAGAATAACAGAAAACAGCATTGTAAAGCGGTTCACGTTGAGGACCCTTGCGGAATCGAGCGTCTTTTTATCGACGTTCATTACGCCACTCATGGTGCCTGCCAGTACAGGCCAGAAGGTCGCCAAAAAGATGACAAAAACCGATACCGAGCGGAAGGTCGGCAGCAGGGCGATTCCGTACGGAATGTACACAATAGGCGGAATAGCGCCCAAAAACTTTGCTATATATGTTGCTACGTTGCCCAGTCTTTCGCTTGACCCGAGCAGCAGCCCGATAGTGACTGCCGCAGCCGCCGCGAGCAGATAGCCCTGTAAAATGATTCCGACCGAGCTGAGAATGTTCTCGACGATTTTGTCGTAATCCTCTATAAGCTGCCAAAAAACCTTTCCCGGCGGCGGAAACAGAGCAGGCTTGAGCAGATTGAATTTTGCCGTTGAAAGCGTCCACGCGATAAGCAAGCCGTAAATGAAGCTTACTATGTCAACAAAAAGCGTAAGACCGAGCGGCTTTTTTATTATCGCCGAAACAAGCAGCGTAAGCGCTTCAACTCCAACCGCAAACCAGATTACATAAGAAGCGTAGGTGTTGGTCTTAAGCTTGTCGGGAATAAGCTGAATAAGCAGCAGGGCGATAAACAGAAAATGCACAGTTCTAAGGTATCTTTTTCGGATACTCATTACAAAACCACCTCGTCTCCGCCGATTTTATTTACGATGTCGCTGTAGAACATGGCGAGCAGCTTGTTGCGGAACTTGTTGTACTCTTTTGTCTGAACAAGCTGTGCGCGGTTCCTTGGACGCTCAAAGGGAACGTTTATCTCCTGATATACCTGCCCGGGATGTGCAGTCATCATCACGATTTTATCTGAGAGCAGAATCGCCTCGTCGATGTCGTGCGTAACAAATACAACGGTTTTCCGTGCGCTTGTGCCGTCGCCTTCCCACAGCTCAAGCAAAAGCTCCTGTAGGATAGTGCGGTTTTTTGCGTCGATCGCGCCGAAGGGCTCATCCATCAGCAGAATGTCGGTGTCCATGGCAAGCGCTCTGGCGATTGCTACGCGCTGCTGCATACCGCCCGAAAGCTGAGAAGGATACTTGTTCTTAAAATTCTCCAGCCCGACCTTTTCAAGAAACTCGTCGGCGATCTGAAGGCGCTCCGCCTTTGACGCCGATTTGTTTACCTGCTTTACGCCGAAGGCAACGTTTTTTCTGGCGGTCATCCACGGAAACAGCGAATAGTGCTGAAAAACAACTCCTCTGTCGGTACCCGTGCCCTTGATCGGCTCGCCGTTTATCAGGATTTCTCCCGCTGTAGGCGTATTGATACCTTCCAGAATGCTGAGAAGCGTGCTTTTGCCGCAGCCGCTTGAACCGATAACGCTTACAAACTCGCCGTCCTCGATCGAAAAGCTGACGTCCTTTAATGCGGTAAAGCTGTTCTTCTTCTCGGTGTAGTCAACCGTTAAATTTTTTATTTCTATCTTACTCATAACTCTTCATCCCGTTCGGTGTTCAGGAAACAGCAAAGCGCTGTTCCCTTCTGTATTTATTCGTATTTATCGAAATGCTCCTGAAGTTCGGCATAAACCTTATCATCTGGGTTTTCCTTGATCAGACTTGCAAGAGCGTTTTTGTAAATGTCGGTGTTGTAGAGCTTATCAATATCGTAATCCTCGGTATAGCCAAGCTCAACAATGGATTTCTTAAGAGCTACCGTACCCTGTTTGTCGGGATCGGGAACAGATGTGCCGTAGCCGCCGTAAACCTCGGTATTAATTAAATTCTCTTCGATATCTATGTACTTCTTGATATCCTTAACGGTTTGCTCCTTGTTTTCCTGAGTGAACTTATACGCCTTTATCAGAGCGCGCTCAAACGCGTTGTAGGAGTTGGGGTATTTGCTCAAAGCCTCGGTAGTGGCAACCTGACGGCAGCATGGCTGGTTTTCAAGGAGCTTTTCCTCGGAGCAGCGGTATACAATCTTGTACCCTTGGCTCTCGGCAAGCGATGTGTAGGGCGAGTAAGCCGAAGCCGCGTCGATCGAGTCATTTTGAAGCGCGTTATAAGCGTCCTTCTGGCTGTCAAAGTAAACGATGTTTACCTTATCGTCTCCCTCGCCGATCGCGATGCCTTTGTCCTTTAAAAGAATCTGAAGCTCTGCGTCCTGAACCGAGTTTTTGACGGAAGCTACGTTTCTGCCCTTGAGGATCGAAACATCCCAGTTTGACTTGCCCTCGACAAATTCGGGCTTGATTACATAGCCGTGTCCGTTTGTCATCTCGCCGCCAAAGATGGTGAGGTCGTGTCCCTTGCTCTGGAATGTAAGCGCGGGAACCGAACCGATGAATGCCACGTCAAGCTTTTCGGATTCAAGTCCGCTTGAAAGCTCGGCTGCCGATGAAAACTGAGTGAGCGTTACATCAAGACCTTCCTCATCAAAATAGCCCTCCTCTTTTGCTACAAAACCGAGCAAATGAGCCGTGGAGTTGAGATGTCCGAGGTTGAAGCTTGTTTTTTCAAGTTTTGCATTATCCGATGACGATGCGTCTGAATCGCCTGACTTTGACGATGAATCTGAGGATGTGTTACATCCGGCGAATGATGCTATTGCGATTGTGGCGGCGAAAAGAGCCGCGATGATTCTTTTTTTCATTTTCTATAACCCTTTCATTATTGTGCTTTATAATAATTTACCCTCGCAGCAGTCGGGGACTTCGGAAGCGGTTGATTTATTGTGTGAGGTTTCCTTGTCCTTGCAGCAGTCGGGAACCGAGCTTTCCGAATTATCCTTTTCCTTGCAGCAGTCCGAGCTTTCGCTGCGGCTGCTTTCGTTTGATGCGCCTGACGACGAACATCCTGTAATGCTGAACGCCGTAACAAGCGCGATGATACAGACGATTAATACCTTTTTCATTTGATTACTCCCCTATCGTGTTTTTAGGCATAAAAGTGCCGGTGGGCACCGTTTCCCGCCTATTTCAACATGATTTCTGTTCTGCACGTTCATTAACGGCGGGATTCAAGTTTTATGCCGGGCATAAAAAAGTGCCGGTGGGCACACCCTCGCCGGCATTCTCGCTAAAACGCAGAATTGCCCTTCACATTCGGAGCGCGCAGCATGCCACAACGCAGAAGAATCCCTTTTGCATCGTACACATAATTTGACTTGCACAACAGACTTTACGCATGGTCATGGTGTTCTCTCCTTTCGTTTCAGTGAGCTTATTATATCATTAATTATTGTATTTGTCTAATATCCTATAGGTATAGTTGGTAATAGATTCAACCTATAACCCTTAACGCATTTTTGTACGCGATTTTTTCAAATTCCTCTGAGGTAAGAGCGAGCCTTTGAAAAGCCTTCACCTCGGCTTCGGGGCTCCATAAAGGGAAATCCGTGCCGAACAAAATCCTGTCCGCGCCGTAGCCGCGAATGTATTTTGCGACCCTTTCGGGCGGCAGGAACATTGTGCAGCTTGAAATATCGAGGAGGCAATCGCTGTTTTTCAGCAACGCGAAAGCCTCGTCAAACAGCGACCAGCCGCCGAGGTGCGCGGCAATAACGCGGAGCTTCGGGAAATTGTCGATCACATTTTTCAGGCGCCGCGGATGGGAATAGTCAAACCGCTTGTCGCCGCAGTGAACGATCAGCGTGCCTCTGCCCTGCAAATAATCGTACACCTCAAACAGCCGCCTGTCGTCTATATTGAAGCCCTGCGTATCGGGGTGCAGCTTAACGCCCAAAAGGCCTGATTGCAAAATGTATTCCGTTTCTCCAAGCTTTTCCGCGCAGTCGGGGTGAAGCGTTCCAAAGCCGTGAAATTCGGCGTGAGCGTTCACCTCGTCACGGATAAAGGTATTGATATGCCGCGCCTGTTCGGGTCTGGTTGCGACGGGCAGAAGGACAAATCCGTCAATGCCCGCCCTTTTGCCTTCTCTGAGTAAGGCTTCACTTGTACCTAAACAGGCAGGTGTAATACCGTAGAAATCTCCTGTGGCATCCGTCGCCTTTTCGGCGATTTTATCGGGATAAATGTGCGCGTGAAAATCGATGATCCGCATGTTGAACGCCGCCTATTCATAAAGATGTTTGGTGAAATAACGGTCGCCGCGGTCGGGAAGAATGATGACGATATTGCCCCTTGCGCCACTGTTTATCAGCTTTTTCGCAGCCGCCAAAGCCGCGCCTGAGGAAGAACCGGCAAAGATCCCTTCCCTTGAGGCAAGCTCGCGCGCACCGTCAAATGCTTCGTCATCGTTCATTTTGACGACCTTATCGACAAGCGACATATCCATGGTGTCGGCGATAAAGTCGTTGCCGATACCCTCGATGTTGTAGTCGCCGTGCTCTCCACCGCCCATAGTGGAGCCGACGGGGTCGGCGAGCACGCCGACGATTTGCTTATTTTTCTCTTTCAAAAATTTAACTACGCCCGAATAGGTGCCGCCGCTGCCGGCGCCCGCGACGAGGTAATCGATCTTACCGTTCAAGTCGTCATAAATTTCTTTTCCTGTCGTTTCATAATGCGCCTGAGGATTCGCCTGATTTTTGAACTGCTCGAGCGTCACCGCGCCGGGAATGGAGCGGCGTATTTCCTCAGCCTTGTCCCACGCGCCGAGCATTCCGCCCTCTCGGGGAGTGTTAATGATCTCCGCGCCGAGCGCGCGCAAAAGGGTCTGCTTTTCCTCGGAAAATTTTGTCGGGACGACAAAGATAATTTTATAACCCTTGTTCAGCGCGGCAAACGCGATTCCGAGACCGGTATTTCCTGCTGTCGCCTCGACAATCGTGCCTCCCTTTTTGAGTATGCCGCGTTTTTCAGCGTCCTCAATCATGTATTTTCCGATTCTGTCCTTAACGCTGCCGGACGGATTGTATAATTCTAATTTCGCATAAAGATTGGCGCCGTCGGGTAAACCAATATGATTTAGCTTTACAAGCGGTGTGTTACCTATAAGCTGCTTCATATCATTATAAAGTGCCATGATTATTCCTCGCTTTCCGCAATCGCCTGCTCTAAATCGGCAAGAATATCGTCAATGCTTTCAATGCCGATGGATAGTCTGATCAAGCCGTCGGTGATGCCGACCTTTTGCCGCACATCGTAAGGAATGGAGGCGTGCGTCATGCTTGCGGGATGGCATACAAGGCTCTCCACGCCGCCGAGACTTTCAGCAAGCGCAACAAGCTTTAACGCCTTGAAGAATTTTTTGATATTGTAGTTTTCGTAAAGCTCAAAGGAAATCATCGCGCCGCCGTTTTTCGCCTGACGCTTGTTGATTTCATAGCCCTGCGCTTTGGGCAGTCCGGGATAGTACACCTTCTTGACCGCCTTGTGGTTTTGCAGGAATTCCGCGGCTTTTTCGGCGTTTGCAACGTGTCGGTCAAGGCGCACGCCGAGGGTTTTGATTCCTCTGATAAGCAAAAAGCTGTCGAAGGGTCCCAGCACGCCGCCTGTTGAATTCTGGATAAAAGCAAGTCTTTGCTCCAGCTCGTCGTCGTTGACAACAACCAAGCCTGCAACCACGTCGCTGTGACCGCCGAGGTACTTTGTAGCGCTGTGAACGACAATATCAACACCCAGCTCAATCGGTCTTTGCAGGTACGGGGTCATAAAGGTGTTGTCGACAATCGAGAGAATGCCGTGCTTTTTCGCGAGCGCCGCTACTGCCGCGAGGTCTGTGATCGTCAGCAGCGGATTCGCCGGGCTTTCAACGAGAATCGCCTTGACGTCCGAGGTGATTTTACTCTCGAGCGCTGCTAAATCGGTAGTATCCTCGATCGAATAGCCGATATTGAAATGATTGAAAACCTTGTCGAGCACGCGGAATGTACCGCCGTAAACGTTGCTCGAAATCAGAACCTTATCGCCCGATTCAAACAAGCTGAGTACCGCCGTGATTGCTGCCATGCCCGAGCCGAAGGCAAAGCCTGCCTTGCCGTGCTCCAACTCAGCAATCAACGCTTCCAATGCGGCACGGGTCGGATTGCCTGTGCGCGAATACTCCCACTTTGGCTCCTCGCCCAAGTCGGTCTGCTGATAGGTCGAGGTCTGATAGATCGGAACGTTGACCGCTCCCGTATATGCGTCTGTGGATATTCCGCCGTGAATCAGGGCGGATTCGATATTTTTATAACTTGCCATGATGATTACTCCTTATATTTTAGATCATTTTCATTCCAATTTTTCAGAACGGAGAGCATATCTCCTGCCGTTTTCTTTGCGCCGTCCAGATCATGCTCGGCATAGTTTCCGCACTCCGCACGTTTGCTTCCCGGGATTTCGCCCTCAAAGTCTGAGATGAATTCAAGACTGTCGCGCACCAGACGGACAGCGCGTTCATGCGATATGCTATCCCTGACAAGCAGGTAAAAGCCTGTGCGGCATCCCATAGGACCGACATATACAACATCGTCCGATACTTCGCTGTTGCGCGCGTAGGTGGCAAACAAATGCTCAATGGTGTGAAGCTCGCCGTTGCCGAGATAATCTCCGCCGTTCGGCTTTTTCATTCTGACGTCGTATGTCACAACGTCTCCGTCAACACGCGAAAGGTACATTCCTTTTTCAAGCCTGTCGTGATTGACGGTAAAGCTCGCTATTGTTTTCATTACGCGACCCCCTTGGCGTATTTTTTCAGCACAGAAGCTAAATCCGTGCTCTCCCACGGTAAATCGAGGTCGTCTCTGCCGAAATGACCGTAGGAAGCGGTTTGCGCGTAAATGGGTCTTTGCAGATCAAATCTTTCAATTATTTTTGAAGGGCGCAAATCTACATGTCCTGTAATCAGCTCTGTCAGGGCTTCATCGGAAATCACACCCGTGTTAAAGGTGTTAATCAGTACCGACACAGGATAAGCGACTCCTATCGCGTATGCGATCTGCACCTCTGCTTTTTTGGCAAGACCTGCCGCAACAATGTTCTTCGCAAGGTATCTTGCGGCATATGCTCCCGAACGGTCAACCTTTGTGGGATCTTTTCCCGAAAAGGCTCCGCCTCCGTGAGCTGCGGCGCCGCCGTAGGTATCGACGATTATCTTTCTTCCCGTCAATCCGCTGTCGCCGACGGGACCGCCTATCACAAATCTTCCCGTAGGATTAACAAGGATCCTATAGTTTTTCCATTTTCGGTTACTCTGTATAACAG
>ONCY01000080.1 GCA_900316435.1 uncultured Eubacteriales bacterium
GAGTATAACTGCATCCCTATAGATCCGAATACTTACCAGTTCACTTATTATGATGAAATACTTGAAAAGATCGGAAAAGTATTTGACATGACACTTGATAATAAATATCGTACACGCCAGCAGATACAGCGTTTCCTTCGATATTGAAAAAATTTTTGAAATATTTGAAAAAAATTCCAATACGCCATACAGAGAAATCGCTGTAAGCCTTTAATCATAAGGGTTACAGCGATTTTACTTCAAAACTTGAGATATCATATCGAACAGTTGTTTGTCAACAGTTATTCTTTCAAATAATCTATGTTGCATATGGGTACAATTAAAGTTTTGCGCCTTTTAACATTCGTCTTAAGAGCCCTTGACAAATAAAGATTTCTCTGTTATCATAAGTATGTTAAGTTTAACAAAACATACTTTTTAGAAGGAGTGATATTGTGGCTAAGCCTGATGGCAAGTACGCGTGGACGGTTACCGTCGGCACAAAAGGACAGATTGTTCTTCCAAAGGAAGCGAGAGATGTTTTTGACATCAAACCCGGTGATACCTTGATTATTTTAGGTGACAAGGATCAGGGAATGGCGATACCGCCCAAAAATCAATTTTCCGATTTCTTCGGAAAAATTTTCGGCAAATAATTAAGGAGTGAAATGTTATGCCAAGTATATTAGGTATTCCGCTTATCGGATTTGTTCAAATGGTTCTCGGAACCGGGATTATAGTTTTTTTATTGATCAAATTCCTGACCCGTCCCAAAAAGAACAAAAAGGACGAGTATATCATCAATGACGTTCACGTCATCGTCGGTGACGGAACAAAGCAGGAGCATCAGAACGTCTATATCAAAAACGGCTTGATCACGGAAATCTCCGCGCAGCCCATCCAAAAGAAAAACGTGCAGATGATTGACGGCGCGGGCAAAACACTGATGCCCGGTCTGATTGACAGCCATATTCATATTCAGGGCGGCTTTTCCTGTCACAATGAAGATGAAAGCGACGCTTTTCTGGGCGAAAAAATGCCGCAGATTTTCAATGAGAATGTGCTGCCGTATGGCATAACAACTATTAAGGATTTAGACGCGCCGAAGCATTTTATCTATAAGCTCCGTGATAAAATCAGATCGGGAGAAATTCAGGGTCCCGAGTTATTGATAGTAGGTCCGAACTTTACGGCTCCCGACGGGCATCCTGCCAATACGCTCGGCTCCAACAGCGAATGGGCAAGGTCTGAGATGGCGATTGAGGTCAATACTCCCGAGCAGGTTTCCGCGGGAATTAAAGAGCTCAAAGAAGCGGGTGTTGATTTTTTGAAATTCACCTATCAAGGCGGCGACTACTGGTATTTTGATAATAAGCTGACAATCCAGAAGATAGACAAGGAGTTAATGAAGCAGATTATCCGCGAGGGTAAGGAAAACGGACTGAACTCTACCGCTCATGTTTTTTATTATGACGACGTAAAGGAACTGCTTGAAGCGGGCATATACGGCATAGAACACGGCATTCTTGACAGAGATATTGAACCCGACGACCCGATCATCACTCTTTGGAAAAAATCGGGCGCGCACTTTGTTCCGACCGTCAACGCCATGACATATGAGAAAGACCCGACAAGAATGGAGCACAGCATACACAATCTCAAGGTGCTGTACGACGCGGGAATTCCGATTGCTATGGGTACAGACAATATGCTTGAGCAGATGTCGGGCGAGGTCGAGCACAAGGAGCTTGCTTACTATGTCGAAGCAGGACTGACGCCAATGCAGGCTATCGTGCTTGCCACCAAAAACGGCGCGGAACATTTAGGCATTGCCGACAGAAAAGGACAGATAAAGGCAGGTATGGAAGCGGATTTGATTCTGCTTGATAAGAACCCTGCCGAGAACATCTCTAACATTCAGTTTATCGACAGAGTGTTCTTAAAAGGTAAGGTTGTATATTCTCAGAAGCCGATTCAGTCCTTTGATATACCCGACTACACATATCCCGAGGGATTACTATCTGCCGAGTATGTAAGCACAGACGGCAAACAGCGTCGTGTTATCAATTATGACCGTTACGAGAGCGAGCAAGTTATTACCCAAATCACTTTTAAGGACGGTAAAAAATGGGCGGAGGAAGAATTCACGGTTGACCGCAGCCTTTCGGCAACAAAATGGGTATATAACCGTCCGTCAGACAATACCGAAATCAATGCGGTTAAGGAAAACGGCGTAATAAAGTTGAGCGGCAGCTTCAAAGGCAAACCGCAGGACAAGAGCTTCCAGATTGGCGAAGGCTTATGGTATCAGATGATGGATATGTGCTTCCCTGCTTTTGCTAATTCAAAGCTTGACGAGATCCTGTTCTATCCGATTGGCACAGGTGATAACCGCGGCGCTATGTCGCTCGGTGAATTTGCCGCCAAGAAAATCGGCACGGAGAACGTGAGCATTGACGGCAAAACCTACTCTTGCGTCAAAATCAGCATGGTGCTCACCATGTTCTCGTGGGCATGGACGGGGCTTTTCTGGGTCGATACCGCAACCGGGCAGTTAGTTCAAAGCGGTGTAAAAAAAGGAAATAAAGAAAAACCGGAATGGCAGTTAAAGGAATTGACCTATAAATAATAATATCACGCCGCCTGAGGGAATCAAAAAGCCGCTGTTTTATCTTGTGCTCGGCGCGGTAATTGCTGTCATATATGTTCTTACTATGGTGATGATGTGGCTGCAAAAGGTTCAGCAATCCAAAAAGCTCACCGAACAGCTTCAAAATCTTCAGAATAATTTGGCAAAGAAAATATTAATCAATAAAAGAAATCGCCGTCAAGCAGGAGATTATCCCGCTTGGCGGCTGAATTCTTTTCAGTTGTTCACAGAATCTGATTTGACTTTGTTGTTAAACTCCTGAATTCTTTTCTTCATAGCGAAATACTGGCTGAACCAGATGAAGAAATAAATAAAGAAGAAGATAGCAATGTAGCCCGCAATACCCCAAAAGTTATGCGGCATCCAGTACATACAATAAGCGATCGGCAACATTGATACGGAGATGATAAGGCAGTGAATAACCGTCTGCTTCAAAAGACTCCAGTTTTCCATATCCCAGATAACCGATGCTCCGCCGAACGCTGCTCCATATATCAGAGAGCATACTGTCTGAATAACGACGGCGTTCAGCTCATTGCCGCAAAGAGCAGTCAGCTTCGGCATAACGGGATAATACTCTCCCTTGTTAATGATAACCGAAATGATAAGTGTGATGATAAAGCTGATACTTAAACCGATGGGCGCACCAATCAGGCTGCGCAAAATTACTTTCTTTTTCATAGTTTACCTCCTATAAACCTAAAACTTGTTTGATTTTTGATACATAGCGTCTTGAAACATATGTTGCCGTACCGTCGGATAGCGTAACGCAAATCGTACCCGATAAACTCAAATCGAAGTTGCGTACCTTTTTCAGATTGATGATCTCCGAGTTGGAAATACGCACAAAGCTGTGCTTGGTCAGTTTTTCTTCAAGCTCGTATAATCTTTGTCTGAGGATATATTCTTTTTTGCTGGCCGAGGCAAAGGTCTTGCCGCCCGCCGCGTAGATACGGATAATGTCCTCAGGTGATAAGATTTCCGCCAAATCATTGTAAAAGCCCGTGATAACCTCAGGCGTTTTAGATGAAAGCGTATTGAGTATGTCGTTGATTTCATTATTTACCTTATCGGTAATGATAATCACTCTCGGCTCAATACAGCTGTCGTCGATTTTGATTTCTACCTGCATTGTTTTTTCCTCCTTTGTTGACAACAGTATATCACGCTTGGAGAATCAAATCCACCGTTTTACGATAAGTGGTCGGTTTTGGGAGATAAGTGGTTATATTCAAAATAATATAGCCGCCAAGCAGGAAAATATCCTACTTGGCGGCGTTACCGGTTTAAAAACTATCTTTCATACCAATAGCGGCAGATCTCTTTTTGCTCGCCTTGGTAATTATCAATACCCTTGAATTCCAAAATAAAGCCGCATTTTTCCATTACCTTTTGCGAAGCGATGTTGTCGGCAAGGCAGATTCCCGCCATTTTTGTAACACCGATTCTTTCCATAATGACAGGCAGAAAAGCACTTACGGCTTCTGTAGCGTAACCGTGCTTTGTATATTTAGCGCCGATATGATAACCGATCTCCCATATGCCGCCATCAAGCGGAACAGCCTGCACATAACCTATGTTGGTTTTATCCTTACGCAACACGGGATATACAAACGGCCCCTCGCAGCCGCCGTACCGCGACATAAGAAATACAATTGTTTCCGAAGCGTCCTCGACGGTTTCAAAAACCTCGTCGGGAACAAAACGGCGGTTATCCTCGTCAAGTGAGTTTTCGTGAACCGCCTGCGCCATATCCGGCGTAAATTCTGTAATCATCAATCTATCTGTTTCTATTTTGAACATAGTGTTATCCTTTCATTTAATAGTGTACATACATTCTTGACGGCTCGGGATCACTGCCTTGAATCATACAAAAGAATTCCCAGCCGTATCGCTCATAAAAGCCGATGTGGTCGGTCACGAGATAAACCGGCGAAATTCCCTTTGACCGCAAATTCTCCACCGCCAAATCCAAGAGCTTTCCTGCGATCCCCTGCTTTCGGTATTCGCTTTCCGTATAGACGGCGCAAACATTCGGAAATAAATCCTTTCTCTCGTGAAAGTCATTTTGAATAACACCCAAACCGCCGATGATTTGATCTCCGTCAAGGCATAGGTACCAGCCATATTCGGTATTACCGCTTAGATAATCCTCCATACATTCGAGATAAGCGGTAACAGGTACGTTCCATTTTTCACAAAACCACTTGGCGGCTGTATCCTTTAATTCCGGACGCTCACGAAGCGTGATGTATTTATATATTGTAAACACCCTTTCGATTTACTGACATCATCATATCAAGCATTCCGCTGTAAATCAACCTTGAAAACCATTATAAAAAAGAATGAGCCTGCACTAAGCAGACTCACAAATTTTCATTTCACGGATAATGCGCTGAATGGATTTATCGGAAAGGTAATACCGACTTGCCAATATCGAAACTGTCTCGCCGTCAAGGTATTCCCGATAAATCAAAGCGTTTCGTCGGCGCAACTCTTTTTTAACGCCTGTTTTCGCTCCCCAATCGACGCGGGAGCCGTCCTTCTTGGGAATATAAATATTTTCCCCGTCAATGTATTGCTGAATGATTTTAATAATGTTCTGCGGCAGCACATCGTCTGCCTTGATATAGCTCATTGTTGCCTCCTAAAAATTGAAATGCTTTAGGGTAAGCAATGGCTATAAAATATACAAACGATACCGAATAGCCAATGCTTATACGGCAATAACATATCTTTTCAAAACGCAGCCCTCCTGTCTGTCGTATTATAGCGTATTCTTTGTATTATGTCAATTTCAAGAAAATGCCGTCAAGCAGGATTAACTCGCTTGGCGGCTGAAATTTTTTATACGCAAGTCAGTGCTTTTAGTTAAAAAACAGAGTCTTTAAAATCCGTGACCTCGTTTATCCATTTGTGCGGCTCAAAGCAGGCGAGCTGTGCGTGCGCGTAGTTTTTGTAGCATCTGATCTTTGTCTGAGGATTCATTTTTTTCAGCTTTTTGGCTGCTTTTTCGGAAATGGATTCATTCCCCTTTGTGCCGTGCATAAACAAAATTTTCATATCAGGGCTGTATGATACAAAATCAAAGCCCTTACAAACACTTCCAATCATATTGCGGATAGATTCATCAGTCATATTGTCGGCTATCTTTAGATAGGAATCAAGGTGTTTTTCAGGGAGAAAAGTCTTTTTGAAGCTTTTGATGATTTTAGGCTCTCTTTTTTTGGAACGGCGGATGATGCTGAGATAAGTGCTTTGCATTATCCTTGCGGCTATTCCCGGTACTTTTATCAGCGGAGCGCCGTCAAGAACAAGTGTTTCTATTTCTATGCTGCCTTTGGCTGCCAGCTTTGCAGCGATCAGACCGCCCATGGAAAGACCGCAGACCATAGAAACCTTTCCTCCATGATTTCCGATGATATGTTCTTCGATCAGCAAAACTTCCTTATCAACAGACTCAAAAACAGACTGTTCTTCTTCTGTGTGTGCGTCAAGAGCAGGCACTATAACACAGGATTCTTTAGAAAATTGCCTGATCGCATCCTCCCATATCTGCCACGGTGTGAGAACTCCGTGTATAAACAGTATAGATTGGTTATTATCATCCCCGAATGTATGAAAAATCATATTGCTTGATCTCCGTCTTATATCGCATATGTTTTATCGCCGTTTTGATAAGCCGCGTAAATCTTTTCCAGCTCTGCAACCGCATCTTCTTTTGTAGGATAGCTGTTTAAAACATCCGAATGGTGGTGGACATAGCCGATAAGCGCAAATTTTTTATCCTTTCCGTTTCCGTAATTGCGTTGAACAGTCAGGCGGTTGTACTCAGCGCATATTGTTTTGTCGTTTGATAAAATAACCATTGTCATTTTCCTTTCCAATACTTTTGGATTATAAGATATAAAAATAATGATCAGTAACACGAAAAAAGGTATTAGATACAGGTAATACAAAAAGACACACCCTTTTTATTCATAGATTTCACTTTCTTTTTGTAATTGCTTCAAGTGACGGTGCGCTTTGGCGGTTAGCACGTTAACATAGATACACATGGCAATATATATTGCAACGAATAACATAAACAATACACCAAATACAGTTAAACCAACCGAAGCCTCGGGAGCGGTCATCCTTGCCCAAAGGATAAGCGCACAATCCAAAATAAGTAAAATGGACAATATGATAAAAACAATGCTGAGAGTTCGGAAACGATGATATATTCTTTCTGCGCTGTCAATTTTTTCAGGTGCTTCACAAACAAATTCAGGCGAAACATCTGTCTTTCTGCCGGTGAGATACAGCAGATCACCGAAACCGTCCATCGTATGCGGTATGGCTTGGTAGCCGCACTGAGCGGCAAAAGAGGATATTTCCAAAATCTTTTCCTTTGCTGTGGCGTGAAGTATGGTAAAATACTCGTCCGGCTTGGATTTTTCAAATGAATAAATAACTCCGCCCTTGATATAGATGAGCTTCCAGCCTTCTCTGTTCATCTTATTGATATACGCAAGCTCCTTATCGAGCGAAAAAAACAGTTTAAATTTTGAGATGTGTGAATTATCCATCGTATTAACCCTCCAATAATTCTTCTCCGTTTTTTACAAGCTCCTTTAGTCTTGTAAGCTCCGCGCTTAATACGCTTCTTCCGTCATCTGTGATGATATATTCCTTTTTGGACGGATCGCTTTTGTATTCCGCAATAAAGCCCTTTGAGAGCAGGGTGTTGATCGCTCCGTAGAGCGTACCCGCGCCTATATTCACCCTGTCATTTGTCAGCTTTTTTACGTTCTGCATAATACCATAGCCGTGCATAGGCGTAAGCAGTGACAGCAGAATGTAATAAACAGGCTCAGTCAGTGCGTTTTGTTTTGACATATGATCACCTCTGTTATCGTTTCACGATATATCATCTTCTGTTGTATCGCTTGTCGATATATCGGATATTGTAATAACTATATCACCTTCCGATATAGTTGTCAAGA
>ONCY01000147.1 GCA_900316435.1 uncultured Eubacteriales bacterium
GAAGCCGAAAAGAATAAAATAATCACACTGGCCCCCGACTATGACGAGTCAACTAAATTTTCCGGCGAGGTGCTTGACGAGCTGGAACAATTCCGTGAATTACCCGCTATTGAAAGCATAAAGGGAATTGACATCGACCTCAAAACCGAGGAGCCCGAGCCTGAGCAGGAGGAAGAAAAACAGCCGGAAAAGCCCGAATCGGAAGGTCCCGATGCCGCGGCGCCTGCCGAGGTTCAGCCCGCGAGCGTTCAGCCCGAGCGGGTTGTATCCAAGGTACCCGTTTATCGGCCTGAGGAACCCGGTAATATTCTGAACGTAAAAGCAGGCAGATTTTCCGAGGTGGTAGCCCGTGAATACGAGGAGTACATCCGCTCAAAAAGCCCGTCTGTAAGAGCTCATGTCATTCACACCGAGGCTAAGGAGGAAACGCCCAAGGAGGAAAACGAGGACAACCGTTCAACTCAGGAAAAGCTGCTCAGCGCGGTGGTGGGCTTCTTCTCGAATGATGAATCAGATGATGATGACACGCCTAAAAAGAACACAAAGCCTGTCGAGGACTACACAAGCGAAGACGACGAGGAAAGCATAAAATTTGAGCTTAACGAAAATATCCGCAAGCTGTTTTTCCGCAGCGTTATTTCGGGCGCCATGGCGTTGGTGGCGGTAATACTTGCCTTTGTAACACGCCTGTTCCCAGACTCGATTATCTTGGCAATTCCCGTTGCGCCCGCGGCGTACGCGGTGTTCAACTTCCTTATCATCGGCTCGGCGGTTGCGCTCAACCGCGTTGCAATGCTCAACGGTCTGACACCGCTTATGAAGCTTAAAGGCAATTCCGACACTGCGGTAGCCGTCGCGGGCGGTGCCGCCGTAATCCAAACGATTGTTTCATTCTTCTGTTTAGGCGACATGTCGAGATTCAGCGTCAACTATTACTGTGTGGTTGTTCTGCTGGCGTTCTTCGCGAACAACCTCGGCAAGCTGCTGATGGTGATGCGCGTTAAGGATAACTTCCGTTTCCTTACGGCAAAGGGGCAAAAATACGCCGCGAAGATTTATAACAACGAAAGTGTTGCAAACAAAATGCTCAGCGGCACTCCGTCCGACAAGAGCCTTATTGCCTATCACCATAAAACAAAATTCGCATCAAATTTTCTTAAAATATCGTACGCGCCCGATCCCAGCGAGGATCTTGCGTCAAAGCTTGCGCCCATAACAATAATTGTGGCGCTTGTAATAACCGTGCTTTACGGTATTGTAAAGGCGTCCTTTTCGGACGCGGTAAATACCCTGGCGCTGCTTACCGCGCTTTCAATTCCCGTTTCAACTCTGCTTGCGGTCAATTTCCCCGTAAGAAAGCTCTGCAAAACCCTTACGGGCTACGGCGCGATGATGTCGGGGTACCCCTCAATCAAACAGTTCTGCGACAGCACCGCGATTATGATTGACGCCGGTGAGCTGTTCCCGGCGGATTCAATCGACCTTGAGGGCATCAAGACCTTTGTTGATTACAACGTCGACGAATCTCTGCTGTGCGGAATCGCGATTCTCAAAGAGGCTCAAAACCCGATCGCCAACGCGTTTGACTCGGTTGTTTCCGAAACGCATGAAACACTTCCCGAGGTTGAAAGCGTACTTTACGAGGACGAGCTCGGCCTTGTAGGCTGGATCAACGGCGAGAGAATTCTTGTCGGCTCACGCAGCCTTATGGAAAAATACCAGGTTGAAATACCGTCGGATGACTATGAGGAAAAATATACCGCGAACGGCAGACAAATTACCTATCTGTCACGCGCGGGCAGCCTTGTCGCCCTGCTGGTTACACGCTACCGTCCCGACCCCGAGCTTAAAAGCGAGATGCAGCGCGCCGAGGCAAACGGAATCAGCTTTCTTATCCGCACAACCGACTATAACATCAACGACGACCTTGTCGCAAAGCTTTATAACCTGTTTTACCGCAGCATCAGGGTGCTGCCCACAGGTCTCGGCAACGTGCTTAAAGAAGCCCAGACCGTTGTTGAGGACAGCTCGCGCGCGTATCTTATAACCCACGGAAAAACCTCGGGTCTGGCGCGCGCCGTATCGGGCTGCGTTAAAATCAAGCAGAACATATCAATGGCAATTATAATTCAGCTTATCGCTGTAATTCTCGGTATACTAATCGCATCGCCTTTGGTGCTCTACGCAAGCGTAGGCGTTATGGGCACGCTTGAGGTGTTCATTTACACCCTGTTCTGGGCTGCGGCGGCAATTATCGCTCCTGCTATTCAAAAGCCGTAATCTGTATT
>ONCY01000109.1 GCA_900316435.1 uncultured Eubacteriales bacterium
ATCAAGTTCCTTACAGGCAGCCAGGATATTACAAAAACCGCGCTCGATTGGTTGCAGAGCTTTTTGGGCAACTTCGCGTCAGGTCTGTACAACTCTTTTATGGGCATAATCATTTCGATTTACTTCCTTATTTACAAGGAGCAGCTTTGCCGTCAGGTAAAAAAGCTTGCGGTGGCGTTCATTCCTATCAAATATTTGCCAAAGGTTTATGAAATCGTAGACATCACCGATACAAAGTGCGGCCGTTTTCTGGTAGGCGATATACTTGACTCGGCGCTTATCGGTCTTATCATGTTCGTTGTGCTTACGATTTTCGGCTTCCCGTATGCTTCGGTAATTGCCGTGTTTGTAGGCGTTTCCAACATCATCCCGTTCTTCGGCCCGTTTATCGGCGCAATACCGAGCGCCCTTATCCTACTGCTTGAAGATCCGTGGTACTGCTTCTGGTTCATAGTCATCCAGTGCATTGTACAGCAGCTTGACGGCAACGTGTTAAAGCCCAAGATCGTCGGCAATCAGGTCGGTCTGTCAAGCTTTTGGGTTTTGTTCAGCGTAATCGTCGGAGGAGCGCTGTTTGGAATTATCGGATTTATCCTGGGAACTCCTATTTTTGCTGTAATATACAGTTTGCTTGCCAAAAAGTCGCGCAATAGAATTGACGACAAGGGCAAAATCGCTCAGCAGGCTTTGGATTTCCAGGTGCTAAATTACTCCAAAATAGCCGAGGAGCAAAAGCGGCTCAGAGCCGAAAAGGAACAGGAACAAAAGAAAAAGCTCAAAAAGCTTATGCATTTGGGCTCCGATAATGAAGACGAAAACGGTGATGGTAAAAAAGAAGCAGAAGAACAAACCGAAAGCTTTAACGACAAGATTAACAAAAACAAATAATCTCAGCTGCCGCACAATTATGAAAAGTGATTGTGCGGCGCGCCTTGACAGAATCAATTTATTGTGGTAATATATTAGCGTATTAGCAGACAAAAGTGCATAGAGAGGGTAATATGAAAAAGAATCTGAAAATTACACCCGAGGGCACCAAGGATTTTCTGTTTGCCGAGTGTTCCGCCATGGACGATGTGTGCGGCAGAATTGAAAAGGTGTTTGTCGGCAGGGGGTTCAAAAGGGTAATAACCCCCGGAATTGAGTTTTACGATGTATTCTCGCTTCCGTGCAGCGGTATCGCTCAGGAAGATATGTTTATTATGACCGACAACAAGGGCAGGCTTATGGTAGCCCGCCCCGATTCAACCCTGCCGATTGCCCGCATGGTTTCAACAAGGCTGCAAAATAATGTAATGCCCGTGCGCCTTTATTACAAGCAGGCGGTTTACCGCAATAACCCCACGCTTACCGGCAGAAGCAACGAGCTTATGCAGATGGGCGTTGAGCTTTTGGGCGTTAAGGGAATCCGCGCCGACCTTGAAATTATTACGACAGCGGTTAAGGCGCTCAGCTCCGTAGCCTCCGATTTCCGAATAGAGCTCGGCCATGCCGGGGTTTTTGACGCGCTCTCGGATGAGCTCGATATAACCGAAAACGAAAAGGAAAAAATCAGACTCACCATTGAGGGCAAAAACTATTCAGCTCTCAACAATCTGCTCGATAAGCTTGAGCCGTGTCAGGCGGTCTCGGCTATAAGGAGCCTTCCGTCGCTGTTCGGCGGGGAAGAGGTGTTTGACAAGGCAAGAAGTATCTGTCAGGGCACAAAGGCTTCCGCGGCGCTCGATTACCTGCATAAAATTTACAAAAGCCTTCTTTCAATGGGGCTTGGCGACAAGCTGATAATTGATTTGGGCATTGTACAGCGCAACGATTACTACACGGGAATCGTGTTTACGGGTTACATAAACGGCATTGGCGACGCGGTTCTTTCGGGCGGCAGATACGACGAGCTGCTCTCCGAGTTTGATATGCCGATGGGCGCGGCGGGCTTTGCGGTCGACACCGACGCCGTCACCATGAAAACGCTCTCCGACGCAAATGTGAGCTATTCCGATAACCCCGTCGTGCTTGTATTTGCCGAGGACGGCTGTGAAATGCAGGCTATCGCGCTTGTTGAACAGCTGATTTGCGAAGGCAAAAAGGCTCAGTTTTCGGTGCTTGAAACGCTTGAGGAGACAAAGCGCTTTGCAAAGGAAAGAGGAATTGCGGAGGTGAGGATATGCAGCCGCTGAGAATAGCCCTTACAAAGGGCAGGCTTGAAAAAACTACTATAGAATTGCTTGAAAAAATAGGATATAACTGCGACGAGGTAAAAAACAAGGGCAGACGGCTGATTCTTCCTGTCGGCGACAACGACTTTGAGGTCGTTTTGGCAAAGGCTGCCGACGTTATAACTTATGTTGAACACGGCGTATGTGACCTCGGCGTTGTGGGCAAGGACACCATACTCGAGCACGGAAGCTCCTTTTATGAGCTGCTTGATTTGGGCTTCGGCAAGTGCAGGTTCGCTCTCGCCACAAAGAAAGGCTCCGACTTTTACGGCGGCTACAACACAAAAACAATCGCCACAAAATATCCGAATATCACACGCGCGTTTTTCGAGGACAAAAACATGGACGTGCGCATCATAAAAATCGAGGGCAGCGTTGAGCTGGCTCCGCTTGTCGGGCTTTCCGATGGTATAGTAGATATCGTTGAAACGGGCTCAACCCTCAAGGCTAACGGTCTGGAGGTAATTGAATGGGTAACCGATATTTCGGCGCGTTTGATAGCCAACACCGCAAGCCTCAAGCTCAGAAAGAACGAGATCGAAGCATTACAGAAGAAATTGGAGGCAGTCACAAAATGATTACCACAGTTATTGCCGACGGCAAAAAAGAATATGAGTTTATTGAATATCTGAAAAAAAGGGCGCAAAGCTCCGACAAAAACGTTATCCCAACTGTTTCCGAGATTTTGGAGAACGTGCGCGATAACGGCGACAGGGCGGTGCGCGAATATACCATAAAATTTGACGGAAAAGCTCCCGAGAGCGCCGAGATAACCCCTGACGAGATCGACGGAATTATCTCAAAATGCGAAAAGGATTACCTTGAAACAATTAAAAGGGCGGCTGCCAACATTGCCGACTTCCACCAAAGGCAGGTTCAGCAGAGCTGGCTTACTACCAAGGAAAACGGCGTAATGATGGGACAGCGCGTGCGCGGCTTAAAGCGCGTGGGCATATACGTTCCGGGCGGCACAGCGGCGTATCCCTCGTCGGTACTGATGAATGCCGTTCCCGCAAAAATCGCGGGCGTTAAGGAGATCATCATGTGCACCCCTCCTCAAAAGGACGGTACGCCCAACCCGAATATCATTGCGGCGGCAAAGCTTGCGGGCGTTGACAGAATCTTCCTTATGGGCGGCGCTCAGGCGGTAGCGGCAATGGCTTACGGAACCGAGACCGTTCCCAAGGTAGACAAAATAGTAGGCCCCGGAAATATCTTTGTTGCCACAGCAAAAAAGCTGCTGTTCGGCACGGTTGACATCGACATGATAGCGGGTCCCAGCGAGATTCTGATCGTAGCGGACAAAACCGCGAACCCGAAGTTCCTTGCCGCCGACCTCATGAGCCAGGCAGAGCACGATAAGCTTGCTTCGTCAATCCTGCTCACCGATTCGGCGGAGCTTGCGGAGCAGACCAAGGCTGAAATCGAGCGGCAGGTTCAGACGCTCTCGCGCAAAGAGATAATCGAAAGCTCGCTTGATAATTTCGGCGCTATTATAGTTTGCAGCGATATTGCTCAGGTCATCGACTTTGCCAATGAGCTTGCGCCCGAGCACTTGGAAGTCTGCTGTGAAAATCCCATGGAGTATGTCGGAAAGTTAGATAACGCGGGCTCTGTATTCCTCGGGAACTACAGTCCCGAGCCTCTCGGCGACTATTTTGCGGGCCCCAACCATGTTCTGCCCACAAGCGGCACCGCGCGGTTCTTCTCACCGCTGTCGGTTGACAGCTTCGTAAAGAAGTCAAGCTTCATTTACTATACAGAGGACGCTCTCAGAGCCGATGCGCAGGACGTTATCCGTTTTGCCGAGACCGAGAGCCTTACCGCTCACGCAAATTCCATTAAGGTTCGTTTTGACCTTGACTAAGGATGGTATTATGTATCAGTTAAACGATAAAATAAAAAATCTTGTGCCGTATGAGCCTATCAGCGGTACATATGAAATACGCCTCGACGCCAACGAGTGCCCCGTAAATTTGCCCGACGATATTCGCTTACAGCTTAAAGAGCGCCTTGACGAGATCGCGTTCAACCGCTATCCCGACCCATTAGCCGAGCGCTTGGTTAATTCTTTTGCAGAATATTATGAAGTTGACCCCGAATATGTCACAGCCGGAAACGGCTCAGATGAGCTGATTTTCCTCATTGAATCCGCCTTTTTGCAGAAGGACGATAAAATGCTTGTGGTCGCTCCCGACTTTTCAATGTACAACTTCTACTCGTCAATATGCGAGGTAAAGTGCGAGAGCTTTGTAAAGTGCGACGATCTGGAAATAGACGTTGACGCTCTTATCGAAACCGTCAACAGCGAGGGTATTGACCTTGTAATCTTTTCAAACCCCTGCAACCCTACGGGCAAGGGAATTACAAGAGCCGAGGCGGAAAAGCTTGTAAGCTCGGTTGACGCTCTTGTTATCCTCGACGAGGCTTACATGGACTTCTGGACTGAGAGCCTGCTCGACAAAATAGGAGAGTACTCTAACCTTATTATCTTCCGCACAGCCTCAAAGCTTGTCGGAGCGGC
>ONCY01000057.1 GCA_900316435.1 uncultured Eubacteriales bacterium
TCTAAAATTTGTATCTCAACACCTTTCGGTGTTAAAACCTCTTTCAGAGTTTAATCTCATTCAGAACTTATCATCACTGACACGTTCGTGAATTTACTGTACCTTTTTAGTGTGTACTCACTGTAATTTCTTGAGTATTTCTCTACTCAAAGTCATTACGGGTTTCTTTCTTTTCGTTGTTTAATTTTCAAGGTCCTTTGCGCAGGTTTTGAGAAATACTTTGCTGAAATTTCAGCGCCGTTTCTCAACAGCGCATGAGCTATTATACCGCAAAACAGATTAATTGTCAAGGGATTTTTAAAAAAAAATATGATTATTTATCTTATTTATTTTGAAGCTAAACAAACCTATTTAACTTTGCGTCATAGGTGTAATCTATTGCACTGAGTTTTTGCTCGATTTCCGTTTTTTCAGCCTGTAAATCATCGCATAAGTCGTCAAGTGATTTATAATTATCACGCAGCTTTGTGTTAATAAAGCTGAGCAGAATCATCGGATCGTTCGGCAGCATAAGCTCCTCCTTATATGAATCAAGAAAATGATGTTTTTGTCCCTTTGTTTTATAAGCAATAACAGCGTCGAGCGCTACATTGTGCATGCTATTGAAGATATTTGCTTCAACGGCAGGATTGGTCTCTTTTAGCTTCTGAATGAGCCGTTTTGTTTCCTTGCGCTTAGAGGCGGATTCGGCATTGCCCTCTCCCTCAAGCTGTTCGGTAAAGCGACAGGCGCAGCGAAGGAATATAAGTTTATGCGCATCACGCCACGCGATAATATCCTCCTCACGGATATAGTACATAGGACGAATAAGCTCCATACCCTCGTAATTTGTGCTGTGCAGCTTGGGCATCATTGTTTGGATTTGTCCGCCCCAAAGCATGCTCATCAGCGTTGTTTCGATAACATCATCATAGTGGTGACCGAGGGCAATTTTGTTGCAGCCGAGGTCTTTTGCCGCCTTGTACAGGTGACCGCGTCTCATACGCGCGCAAAGGTAGCATGGCGATTTTTCAACGTTGACAACCGAGTTGAAAATATCGCTTTCAAATATTGTAATCGGAACATCAAGAAGATCGGCGTTGCTTTCAATTTGTTTTCGGTTTTCCTCGTTGTAACCCGGATCCATCACAAGAAATTTAAGCTCAAACGGTATTTTGTTGCGGCGTTTTAGCTCCTGGAAAAGCTTTGCCATAAGCATTGAGTCCTTGCCGCCTGAAATGCAGACAGCAATTTTATCATTCGGTTCAATCAGCGAATAATCCGCCACAGCCTGAGCAAACCTATGCACCAGCTTCTCTTTAAAGCGGCGGCGTCTTGTGAGCGACTGCTCAACCGCTCTTGCAAAGGGTTTTATTTCAGATATTATTTCTTCCATTTTTTACCTTTAATAAAAGGCAGACAACGCGAAGGACGCTATCTGCCTTTAGTTTTGATTATATACTCTCTATTGAAATGCTCTCGCCGTCTGACGTTACATTGATTGCCTCAATGCTGCCCGACTGGGACTGAATCATAGCCTCGGCGATCTTCTCCTCTACCTCACGGCGGATGGTATTGCGCAAATCGCGCGCACCGCTCTTGCCGTTGCAGGATTTTTTTGCAAGATACTCGCAAGCTTTATCGTCAAATGTGAAGCGGATATGCTTTTCCTCGAGGGTCGGCACATATTCTTCAAGCATAAGCTTTGCGATATCAACAAAGTTCGCCTCGCTGAGTGTGTTGAAAACAATTATTTCATCAACACGCGCGATAAACTCAGGTCTGAGGAAATCCTGCAGAGCTTTCATAACCTTTTCTTTTGAGGCTTCCTCGGAGGTTTTGCCGAATCCGAGAGCGGTATCTCTGCCCGCCGAGCCTGCGTTTGAGGTCATAACGATTACGGTATTCTCAAAATTGACCGCTCTGCCGTGGGCGTCGGTAACCTTTCCCTCGTCAAGAATCTGAAGCAGGATATTAAGCACATCGGGATGCGCTTTTTCGATTTCATCAAAGAGCAGCACCGAATACGGGCGGCGGCGGACCTTTTCGGTAACCTGGCCTGCCTCGTCGTAACCTACATATCCGGGCGGTGAACCTATGATTTTTGATACCGAGTGCTTCTCCATAAACTCGGACATATCAAGGCGGATCAGTGTTTCGGGAGTATCGAATAGCTGCTGGCTGAGCACCTTAACAAGCTCGGTTTTACCTACACCTGTGGGTCCTACAAAGATAAAGGAAGCCGGACGGCGGCGCGGAGAAATCTGACAGCGGCTGCGCTTGATAGCGGAAGCGAGAACTTCAACTGCCTCATCCTGTCCGATAATTTTCTTTTTCATTTCAGCTTCGAGGTCGGCAAGCTTTGAAAGCTCGTTCTCGCGGATCCTTGAAGCCGGAATGCCCGTCCACAGCTCGATAACCTTTGCGATATCTTCCTCGGTTACTTTTGCTGTGAGGCTGTCTGGGTCGATCTCTTTAAGCTCATTATCAATCTTTGCAAGAGATGTGTTAACCTCGGCAAGCGTTTTATAGTCGATCTCCTCGGCGTTTGTCAGGTCATCCTTTGTAAGAAGGAGCGATTCGCGCTCATCGCTTAGCTTTTCGTAGCGTTCTCTCTCCTTGTTGCGGAGTGAGGCGCACGCGCAGCTTTCATCAAGAAGGTCGATTGCCTTGTCAGGCAGGAATCGATCGGTGATATAGCGCTCCGAAAGCACAACGGTCTTGCGGACGATGTCGTCATCGACAACGACCTTGTGGTGAGTCTCGTAGTAACCCTTTACGCCGGCAATAACCTCAATTGACTGGGCGATAGTTGGTTCGCCGACCTTGACGGGCTGGAAACGGCGTTCGAGTGCTGAGTCTTTTTCTATGTATTTTCTATATTCGTTAAAGGTCGTAGCGCCGATAACCTGAACCTCGCCGCGTGAAAGAGCAGGCTTAAGGATGTTCGCGGCGTTCATTGTGCCTTCGTTATCGCCTGTTCCTACAAGCGAATGTACCTCGTCTATGAAAAGGATAACGTTTCCGCTGTCCTTAACCTCAGAAACCAAACCCTTGATACGGCTTTCAAACTGACCGCGGAACTGAGTGCCCGCAACCAGCGAGGTGAGATCGAGAAGCTGGATCTCTTTATTCTTGAGCTTTTGCGGCACATTACCCTGAGCTATGCGCAGAGCAAGTCCCTCGGCGATAGCGGTTTTACCTACACCGGGCTCACCGATTAAACAGGGATTGTTTTTTGTACGGCGTGAAAGGATCTGGATAACGCGCTCGATTTCCGCGTCTCTGCCGATAATATTGTCAATCTTACCCTCTCTTGCCTTGCGGGTCAAATCCTCACAATAGAGGTTGATGTGTTTTCTTTTCTTTTCTTTTTTCTCTTTTTTCTGACCGCCCTTATCGGAACCGTTTCCGTCGGGGGCCTTTCCTCCGCCGAAAATGTTATTGAAAAAGGCAGGAAACGCAGGCGCGCCGTGAGAAAAATCATCGTCCTCACTTCCGCCGTTATCCTTGGCGAATTCATCCATCTGCTCGGCAAGGTTATCGGCGCCAAGCTGTTCCATAAGCTGAGAGAGGTCGCCGCCCTGCATAAGGCTGTTCATCTGATCCTGAACATTTTCAAGATCCTCGTCAGAAATACCCATTTTGCTTATTAAATCCTCAACGGGCTTTATACCAAGCTCCTTGGCACAGCTAAGGCAATAGCCTACCGTAGGAGCGTCTTTTGAATTATTATTTGTAACAAAAACGACAGCAGGTCGTTTTCCGCATCTTGTACAAAGCATAACATTCTCCTTTTCTTCCTGATTTCATAATGGTAGTATAAAGTATTATCATGTTAAAATCAAGACTATTCACACAATCTTCACGCTTTAGCGTTGTTTTTCTCTCTGTTTATTTTTACAAACATCACGGCATACTGCACAAGCGCAAGCAGCATTGCGGCAGCCACCAGTATGAGCCCGATTATTACAACAGGCATATACTCTTCGCCCGTAACTATCTTAATAAAGATAATAAGCGAGATCACAAAATAGAACACCAAAGTCGCTATTTTCCCGAAAATATTGGCAGGCGGCGGAGTCATTTTTCTGAGAAGCATAATAAAACCGCCGAGCAGCATCAAGAACTCCTTGCCGACAAGCACCAGCATGATAGGCAGAATCGACGGAATATAAATCACCATACATACCGCAACGGCGACAAGCGTCACCTTATCCGCAATAGGGTCAAGAATTTTACCCAATGACGTAACCTGATTCAGCTTTCTTGCAAAGAAGCCGTCAAAACAGTCGCTCAGTCCAGACAGGCCGATCATAATGCCAGCCAAAAGGAACTGCTCATTAATAAAAAAGTAGACAAACGGCGGAACGAGAACGAATCTGAAAAAAGTTATCAGATTAGGAACCGTTACCAAATCCCTCGGTTTAAAACTCCAGCTATCCATTTGTATCACCATTACCTTATCAATAATCTCATCTGAAAATAACAAGCGCGTTAAACAGTCCGCCGAACACGGCGCTGTTATCTAAATAATCCGGGTTTGTATTGCTCACATATAAGTAAGTAAGATTTGCAAAGAAGCATACCAGCACAATCCCCTCAACCGCGCCTAAAAAGCCTCCGAAAATCATATTCACCTGACGTACCACCGGAAGTTTGAAAGCTCTCAGTGCCGCTTTTGAAAGCAGCTTAAACACAATAAAAAGCGCAATAAATAAAACTATCAACAGAATCAGCGATATTACAAATACCGCAAGCTCGCCTATCGGCTTTTCAATGCTGCTGACGATTTTGTCGGTCTGTACAGTTGAACTCGATATCCTGCCCTGGGTATGACTTAAATCGAGACCGAAAATACCGACAAACAACCCCAAAATACCCCGGATAACCCCGGGAAGCGCGTCAAGGCTGTTTTGAGATGCGTATTGCTCGCCGCTCTGAGTTATCATATCGTGAATGTTCTGAGTAACGGAAGGTTTTATTGCTCCGTCATAAATTGCCTGTGCCAGTACCGCAGACAAAAACTTTGCGGCAAGCACCGCAGCAGTGAGCGCCGCAAGGTTAAGCAGAGTTACCGCAATGCCGCGCCGAACGCCGTGGATTGTCAACAGAACAACAAGCAGCAGAATTATTATTCCCGAAATCATATTACCTCTTATCTTGCCGAATCGGGCGAAGCCTGAGTTGTAAGATCGATTTTTCTTACCTGGTTTACGCTTAGCACAAACGCCTCGGAGCCTGAGCTGAGTATAATACGTTTTGCTCCGGTACCCGCAAAGCAGGAATATTTCAGCTCGCCGTCGTCAAATACATAGATCATATTTCCGTCAAGTGTCGCTATGGTATCCTTGTACGCCGACAGCGACTCCGAGCCGTACTCGCAGTCAATAGCGGATTCCTTTTTTCCGCCGTCGTTATAGGTTATGATATCACAGTGCTTTCCGTCACCGCTCTTTGAAAGCGAAAGAGAAAAAGTTTCGGTGTTTGGGCAGAAGCAGTAATTACAAAGCGGTTTTCCGCCGTAATCAATAGTTTTTATGTCGTCATCAGCCTTTACAATATATGACGCGTTGCCGCCTACAAGCGCTGCGCGGCTGTCTGAGATATATTTACAGTCGATGATGAAATCGCCCTGAAGCTCGAATTTAGCCTCGGGCTCGCTCTCAGAAAAATCAAGGATATAAATGCCTGTTTTGATTTCGCCGTTGTTGTTGCTGATTCCGCAGGCTACGCAGCCTGTTCCGTTTTTATTGATTGCCACCGAGTTCACATAATATTCTGAAAAAGAATATTTAAACATACGGTTATTGTTGGAATCAAAGGCGTAAAGCTCGGTATAAAAGCCGTTGCCTTCAATAACGATACAGTATTTTCCGTTTGACGCTATATCGCCCGCATAAATACCGCCATCTGCCGTTCCCGAATAAATGCTGCTGTCAAAGCTATGAACCTGATAACCCGTTTCGCCCAGACCGAAGGTAAGAAATCTGTTTTCGGAGGACTTCATCACGGGTTTAGTATACCGCAGCTGAGAATTGTTTACTTCCCTGCCCGTTGAGTTAAGAGTAATAAAGGAAGTATCGGAAGCATAAGCAACTCTGTTCTGGTTTACGGCAATATTTCCCGATTCAACCTCGGAGCCGACGATATTGACGGGATAGCCCTTTCCGGCAGTTCCCAAAACTTCATAATTCCACCAAACCGAGATATTATCCCAAGTCAGCTTATCGCGGTTTGCGAAGGCGAGAACAACAAGGCCCATCAAAAGCGAAATAAGCACGCCCAAAACTATTTTTTTTACAGCTTTTACGGATATTTCGGTTTTTTCCGGCTCGTAATCGTCGAGCGGAACATCCTCGTAGCTTATTACGGTTCGCTCTTTGTTTACCTTGCGCTCAGCGTACCGTCCTTTTATTTTATTAAACATATTTCCCTCTTTTCGAGTTTCAATGTCAGTAAATGTCAGTAATTGATTTTATTCAAATACAATCCGCATGCCTGCGCGGTAGGGCCTGCATACTTTCTGTCTTTCTTTTCAATAATTGCGGGTATCCCGTCCTGCGGTATCTTCCCCTGAGCGATCCTCAGAAGAGTGCCGACCATTATTCTTACCATGTTATAGAGGAAGCCGTCCGCTTCAACGCGCATGATCACCATGTCACCGTCGCGGGTCACGGAAAAACGCTTTACATCGCGCGTCATGTCACCGGGTTCTCTGTTGTCAAGAGTGCAGAACGAGGTAAAGTCGTGTTTTCCGACATACGCCTGAGCCGCAGAATCGAGCTGCTCAACATTGAGCGGATAACGGTAGTGGAGCGCGTAACCGTCCAAAAAAGGACTGCGTACCTCGCTGTTCCAGATTTTATAAATATATTCCTTGCTTTTACAGCTGTAACGCGCGTGAAAATCCAAGTCGACCTCGCGGCAGTCAAGCACCGCTACCGACAGCGGCAGCCAGCGGTTGAGCGCTGCCTTTAACCTTTCGGGCGGAATAGGATGAGCGGTTTTTACGCTGACACAGTATTTGTTCGCGTGCACGCCGCTGTCTGTGCGGCTGCACCCCTTAACGTCGAAATCCTCGCCGATTATTTTTGACAGTGCAGTTTGCAGCGCCTCCTGAACGGTGTAGGCGTTTTGCTGGATCTGCCAGCCGTGAAAGCATTTTCCGTCATATGAAATTGTAAGCAGGAGGTTCCTTAAATCGACCCCGTCACAAAAATGTTGCATACAATTACTCCGCCGATGACGAGCGCAAGGATCACAAAAGAGATCACGTCACGCGCCGCCATGTGTATTTGTTTCATGCGGGTTCTGCCCGCTCCGCCTCGGTAGCAGCGGCATTCCATTGCCGTAGCCACATCGTAAGCTCGCCTGAACGCGGATACAAACAGCGGAATCAAAATAGGAATAAGCGCCTTGACGCGCTTTATTATGTTGCCCGACTCCATGTCGGCGCCCCTTGCCTTTTGCGCCTGCATTATTCTGTCGGTTTCCTCAAGCAATGTGGGAATAAACCGCAGCGCAAGCGACATCATCATCGCTATCTCGTGCACCGGGAAGTGCAGCACCTTGAGCGGTCTCATCAGGCGCTCAATTGCGTCTGTAAGCTCTGTAGGTGAGGTAGTAAAAGTCAGGCAAGAGCTTGCAAGGATAAGGCATATTATTCTGACTGTTACGAATACAGCGCGGTTGATACCGTTCCATGTAAGTCGGAACACCCACCACTGCCATATCGCTTCTCCAGACCCGTAAAACAGGTTTAAAAGCGATGTGAAAATCACAATGAAAATAATAACCTTAAGGCTTTTGAAGTAAAACTTCGGGGAAATCCTGCTCAGCACCAGAAACAGCGCAGTAAACGCCGCAACAATACCGAGCGATATATAATTAAAAGTGCAGAAGATAATAACTACATACGCGATAAACATCAGGATCTTCGCGCGCGGGTCAAGCCTGTGGAGAAGGCTTTTAGCGGGAAAATACTGGCCGAAAGCAACATCTCTTACCACAGCTGTCCCTCCTTTTTAAGAAGCGGGACAAGCGCCGAGAACGCCTCGTCAACCGTCAGCACACCCTCGGGAACGTCAAAGCCCTTCCTGAGTAAGTCCTGCATGATTTTTGTGATTTGCGGAACCCTGAGGCCGTATTGCGCAAGCTCGTCGCCGCGCCTGAACACCTCTTTTGTCGGCTCATACATAGCGAGCCTGCCCTTGTTCATCACAATTATTTTATCGGCAACACGCGCTATATCCTCCATTGTGTGGCTGACAAGAACAACGGTGTTGTGGCGCTGCTTATGATAATTGACAATCTGGCTCAACAGCACCTCACGTCCCATCGGGTCAAGCCCCGCGGTTGGCTCATCAAGCACCAGAACCTCGGGATTCATCGCAATAACTCCTGCTATAGCGGCACGGCGCTTTTCGCCGCCCGAAAGATCAAAAGGAGATTTATCGAGAAGCTCGGGCTTCAGCCCTGTAAAAGCCGCGGCGTCAATAACCGCTTTATCGAGAGTCTCACCCTCCAAGCCCATGTTCTGCGGGCCGAAGGCGATGTCCTTTCTTACGGTCTCCTCAAACAGCTGGTATTCGGGGTACTGGAAAACCATTCCTACCCTGAAACGGACCGAGCGAATTTTTTTAGGTTGTTCCCAGATGTCTTTTCCATCGAGCAAAACCTGCCCGTCGGTTGGTCTTATCAGCCCGTTGAGCATCTGCATAAGGGTGCTTTTACCAGAGCCCGTATGACCTATAACACCTATAAACTCGCCCTGATTGATTTGAAGGCTCACATCGTCAACGGCGCGTTTTTCAAAGGGCGTGCCCGCTCCGTAGACAAAGCCAAGATTTTTCAGCTCAAGAACACAACTCATCTCATTGCCTCCTCAAGCATAGCCACGCAGTCAGTTTGCGTAAGCGGAATTCTATCAAACTTAACGCCGCAGCCGCGCAGCCTGAAAACAAGCTCTGCCGACTGAGGCACGTCCAAGCGGTGTTTTTTTAACAGCTCAACCTGCGAAAACACCTCGTCGGGAGTTCCCAGCAAAAGGATTTTGCCGCTGTCCATCACCACAACGCGGTCGGCAAGCACCGCCTCGTCCATAAAGTGGGTTATTAGCACCACGGTGATCTTTTTTTCACGGTTAAGCTTTATAAGTGTGGAAATTACCTCTTCCCTGCCGCTCGGGTCAAGCATAGCTGTAGGCTCGTCAAGCACGATGCACTGCGGCTGAATAGCTAAAATGCCTGCAATAGCGACGCGCTGCTTTTGCCCGCCCGAAAGCTTGTGCGATTCATTCTCGCGGTAGTCGTACATATCAACCGCTTTTAGCGCATCGTCAACCCTCCGCCTGATTTCGGCAGGCTCTACCCCAAGGTTTTCGGGGCCGAAGGCGACGTCCTCCTCGACAATGCTCGCTACAAGCTGATTATCGGGGTTCTGGAGCACCAGACCGACCTTTTCGCGGATATAAAAAGTCTTTTCCTCGACTGATGTATCATCTCCGTCAACGATCACCTTTCCGCTGTCGGGTAAAAGCATAGCGTTGAGGTGCTTTGCAAGAGTGGATTTTCCGCAGCCGTTGTGACCGATAACGGCGACGAACTCACCCTTTTCAATATCGAGGCTCACCCCGTCGACGGCATTTATTATCGGCTTGCCCTCCTCCGCATCATCATAGGAAAAGCACAAGTCGCGTATAGAAATAAAACTCATTAAGATTTCTCCCAGATTGCGGTTGAGCCGCAGGGCAGCACAAGCCCCGTGTCGCTCACGCGCAAACCGATTTCGTCGCCCGAAACTCTGCCGCCGAAGTCCTTTTGAAGCAGCATGCCGAGCAGGTATTCCATTACAGCGGGCGAAAGCCCCGTGGTGTAGGAATTAAGAATAAAGAAAACAGGATCATTGCTTAAAACCTGCTTGCAAAGCGTTACAAGCGGGAAAAGCTGTTCCTCAAGCTTCCAGACCTCGCCGCCGGGGCCTCTGCCGTATGAGGGCGGGTCCATTATAATCCCGTCGTATTTGTTGCCGCGGCGGATCTCGCGCTGAACAAACTTGACGCAGTCGTCAACAAGCCAGCGCACCGGTCTGTCGGCAATGCCGCTTGACTGAGCGTTTTCCTTTGCCCACTGCACCATTCCCTTTGAGGCGTCAACGTGGCAAACGGAGGCTCCCGCGCTCATGCAGGACAGTGTAGCGCAGCCCGTGTAACCGAAAAGATTGAGGATTTTTAGCTCTCTGTTTTCGGATTTGATTTTCCCGGCGGCAAAGTCCCAGTTGACCGCCTGCTCGGGAAAAACGCCCGTGTGCTTAAAGCCCATGGGCTTTATGTTGAAAGTAAGATCATTATAGCCGATCGTCCAGCGGTCGGGAACTTTTTTGTACTGCTCCCAGTAACCGCCGCCCTTGTTTGAGCGGTGATAGCGCGCGTGCGCCTGCTTCCATAAAGGATTATTCTTTTCGGACGACCAGATTATCTGCGGGTCGGGACGGATAAGAATTATATCGCCCCAACGCTCTAAACGCTCGCCGTCAGAGGTATCGATCAGCTCGTAGTCTTTCCATTTATCTGATAAACGCATTTATTTATCCGTTCCTTATCAAATCAATTTTGTACAAA
>ONCY01000063.1 GCA_900316435.1 uncultured Eubacteriales bacterium
AACCAGAGTGCGTCTTGCAAGAAACCTAAAGGGCTATCCGTTCCCCTGCAAGCTAAGTCAGCAGGGCAGGGAAGAGGTAATCGAAAAGGTGCGCGACGCTGTTAAAAACGGCAACAGCGTGCTGGCCGACGACTTTTCCTACATCAAAATGAGCGACCTTGACCCTGTAAAGAGCGTGTCGCTTGTTGAAAGGCGGCTTGTAAGCCCCGAGTTCATCAGCGACTCCGAGGGCAGGGCGCTGCTGCTGAGCAGCGACGAAAGCCTTTCGATAATGCTCAACGAGGAGGATCACATCCGCCTGCAGGTTATCAAAAAGGGACTGTCGCTTGAGGAGGCGTACGATACCGCCGATAAGCTTGATACACTGCTTGACGAGCGGCTCGAATTCGCGTTTGACGAGCGGCTGGGATACCTTACCCAGTGCCCCACAAATCTCGGTACAGGCATGAGAGCCTCGGTTATGCTGCATCTTCCGGCTCTTGAAAAAAGCAGGGCTATAAGCCGCATCTCGGGTAATCTGGCTAAGCTTGGGCTGACTATAAGAGGAGCTCACGGCGAAGGCACAGAGCCAAAGGGAGCGCTTTATCAGCTTAGCAACCAGGTAACCCTCGGAATCTCGGAAAAGGCGGCTATTGAAAACCTAAAGAACATCACCGCTCAGCTTGTGGCTCAGGAGGAGCAGGCGCGCGAACGCCTTTGCAAAAGCGACGAGGTACGGGACACAATAGCAAGGAGCCTTGGAATCCTTAAATACGCGCTTGTTATCTCGCACGACGAGGCTCTTAAGCTTCTGTCAAACGTAAGGCTGGGAGTTGTTTCGGGACAGATAACCGAAATCGGCGTTGATGTAATCGATAAGCTGATGACGGATGTTGAGCCTGCCACTCTTTCGGTAAACGCGAAAAAAAGCCTTTCACCGCATGAAAGGGATATTGAAAGGGCAAAGCTAATTAAACAGACAATCGATTAATTATATAACACTAAACTAAGGGGGTAATTCTATGTTTAAATTTCAGGGTTTTACAGAAAAAGCAAACAAAGCGCTCAACCTTGCCGTCGAGTCGGCTCAGCAGTTCGGCCACAGCTATGTGGGCACCGAGCATGTACTTTTGGGACTTCTGAAGGAGGGCACAGGGGTTGCCTGCACCGCGCTCAGCGCCTGCGGCGTTACGGCGGAAGTGATTGAGGAAAAAATACGCTCAAGCGCCTACGGCGGCGCTCCCACAAGCCTTAACGCCAACGATTTTACCCCGCGCACAAAGCGCGTGCTGCGCTCGGCTGTGACTATTTCCGCAAGGGTGGGCAGCAGCTATGTTGGCACCGAGCACCTTCTTATAGCGCTTGTGTCCGACAGCGACAGCTACGCCGTAAGCTTCTTAAACGACGCGGGCGTAAGCATAAGCTCGCTTGTTGAGCAGATGCAGAAGGCGCTGGGCGGAAAAAGCAATCCAAACGGCGGCTTTGGCGAGCAGGGCGAATACGAAAACGGCGGCTCGGGCGAGGGCGGCTCGGCACTTGAAAAGTTCGGCAGAGATCTTACAAAGGCTGCCAAAAACGGCGAGATCGACCCTGTAATCGGCAGGGAAAAGGAAATTGAGCGCGTTATTCAGATCCTTTCGCGCCGCACCAAAAACAACCCGGTGCTCATAGGCGAACCGGGCGTAGGCAAAACAGCCGTTGCCGAGGGCTTGGCGCTTGAAATCAGCAAGGGCAGCGTACCCGAAATCCTGCGTGACAAGCGCGTAGTCAGCCTTGACCTTACGGGAATGGTTGCGGGCGCAAAGTACCGCGGCGACTTTGAGGAGCGAATCAAGGCGGCTATTGACGAGGTTAAGCAGTCGGGCGACGTTATCCTCTTTATCGACGAGCTGCACACCATCATCGGCGCGGGCGCAGCAGAGGGCAGCGCGGACGCGGCAAATATTTTAAAGCCCTCGCTTGCGCGCGGCGATTTTCAGGTTATCGGCGCAACAACACTAAACGAGTACAGAAAATATATCGAAAAGGACGCGGCTCTTGAGCGCCGCTTCCAGCCCGTAAAAATCGGCGAGCCCACTCAGGAGCAGGCGGTCGAGATTCTCAAAGGCCTGCGCGACAGCTACGAGGCTCATCACAAAGTAAAAATCACCGACGAGGCTATTGAGGCGGCGGTTAAGCTGTCCTCTCGCTATATCGCCGACCGCTACCTGCCCGACAAGGCTATCGACCTTATCGACGAGGGCGCGTCAAAGGTGCGCCTTGCCTCGATGACCTCTCCCGACAGCGTAAAGGAGCTTGAGGACAAGGTAAAGGCGCTTGAAAGCGAAAAAGCGAGCGCGGTAAATGAGCAGGATTTTGAGCGCGCGGCAAAAATCCGCGACGAGCAGAAGGCTGTTCAGGAAAAGCTTGACTCAGCTAAAAAGAGCTGGCAGGAAAAGCGAAATGAAAACTGCGGCGAGGTTGACGCTCAGGTTATAGCTAAAATCGTGTCCGACTGGACGGGAATCCCCGTTGTTCAGCTCACCAAGGAGGAGAGCGAAAGGCTGCTTAACATGGAGCAGGTGCTCCACGAGCGCGTTGTAGGTCAGGATGAAGCCGTAACCTCAATTGCCAAGGCGATTCGCCGCGGCAGAGTAGGGCTTAAAGACCCGAAGCGCCCCGTAGGTTCGTTTATCTTCCTCGGTCCCACCGGCGTCGGCAAAACCGAGCTTTGCAAGGCGCTTGCACAGGCGATGTTCGGCGACGAAAACGCAATGCTTCGCCTCGATATGTCCGAGTACATGGAAAAGCACACGGTGTCTAAGCTCATCGGCTCACCGCCCGGTTATGTGGGCTTTGACGAGGGCGGCCAGCTTACCGAAAAGGTGCGCAGAAAGCCGTATTCGGTAGTGCTGTTTGACGAAATCGAAAAGGCTCATTCCGATGTGTTCAACATGCTGCTCCAAATTCTTGAGGACGGCAGACTTACCGACAGCCAGGGCAGAACCGTAGACTTCAAAAATACAGTCATTATAATGACCTCAAACGTAGGCGCGCGGCTTATTACCGACAAGCAGAAGTCGCTCGGCTTCACTCAGGAAACCAATGATGCCAAGCAGGAGGATATCAAATCTCTGGTGCTCGGCGAGCTTAAAAAGGTGTTCCGCCCCGAGTTTTTGAATCGTGTTGACGACATTATCGTGTTCAACAAGCTCACTCAGGACGAAATAAAGCAGATCGCCGGCAAAATGCTCGATACTCTTGCAGGCAGGCTTAAGGCGATGAACATTTCAATCACCTTTACCGACGCGGCTGTTACCGCCATCGCCGACAAGGGCTTTGACGACAGCTACGGCGCAAGACCGCTGCGCAGGGCTATCCAGAGCGAGATCGAGGACACCCTCAGCGAGCAGATGCTCGACGGCAAAATTACCGAAAACAGCAGCGTGACCTGTGATTACCGGGACGGCAAATTTGTATTCAACTGCCAATAAAAAGCAAAAGGCAGGCTCAAAACTCGTAATGAGAATTGAGCCTGCTTGTTATTTTTGTGATTTGTGGCAATCAGAGCGGTGAGGGCAGCCTTCGCAGCCGCAAGAGCAGCCCTTGCCGCTTCTTTTTCTGACTATAATTGCCGCTATTGCAGCGATTACTGCGGCAATAAGAAACACCGTCAAAAGGATTTCAACAAGGTTCATATCATTCTCCTAAACTCCGCACAGCATGCAAATGCAGGTCGCAATACCTGCGGCAGCGTAAGCTATTACACACTGCCAGACTATAACGCCGGCAGCCCAGCGCACGCCGAGCTCGCGCTTAACCGAGGCGATCGCCGCCACGCACGGGGTGTAGAGTAGGCTGAAAACAAGAATGGAAATTGCGGTTGCCGAGGAAATCGCGCCCGCGATTCCGTTTGTGTAGAGGATCTCCATGCTCGACACAACGCTCTCCTTTGCCATAAAGCCGCTGATGAGCGCGGTGATGATTTTCCAGTCGCCCATGCCGATAGGCGCGAAAACGGGAGCGATAAAGCCTGCCATCTGCGCTAACATGCTGTCCTGCGAATTGTCGACCATGTTGAATTGAAAGTTGAAGTGCTGCAGGAACCACACTATGATTGTCGAGATGAATATTACCGTAAAGGCGCGCTGCAAAAAGTCCTTTGCCTTTTCCCATAGAAGATGGGTTACGTTTTTGGCTCCGGGTAAGCGGTAATTCGGAAGCTCCATTACAAACGGAACCGCCTCGCCCCTGAAAATCGTCTTTTTGTAAAGCAGCGCGATTAAAATACTGATTACAATTCCCAGCAGGTAAAGCAGGGTGATTATAAGCCAGCTTTTGTCGGGGAAGAACGCGTTGACAAAAAAAGCGTAAATCGGCAGCTTTGCCGAGCAGCTCATAAACGGGGTGAGCAGTATTGTCATTTTTCGGTCGCGCTCACTGGGCAGCGTACGCGTCGACATTACTGCGGGTACCGTGCAGCCGAAGCCTATCAGCATCGGCACTATGCTGCGCCCCGAAAGGCCGATTTTGCGCAGCAGCTTATCCATAAAAAACGCCACGCGCGCTAAATATCCGCTGTCCTCCAAAATTGAGAGGAACAGGAAAAGCACAACTATTATCGGCAAAAAGCTCAGCACGCTGCCAAGTCCCGCAAAAATGCCCTCGGTTAAAAGCCCCGTTATTATCGGGTTGACTTCGGCGCCCTCAAGACCGTTTTTTATTACCTCGGTCAGGTTGTCAAGCCCTGTTTCCATAAGGCTTTGCAGGTTGCCGCCTATAACGTCAAAAGTCAGCCAGAATATAGCCGCCATTATTAAAATAAAGAACGGAATCGCCGTAAACCTGCCCGTCAGCACCCTGTCTATTTTAGTGCTGCGGCGGTGCTCGCGGCTCTCGCGCGGCTTTGTAACGGTGTGGGCGCAGACCTTTTTAATGAATGAAAACCGCATGTCGGCAATAGCGGCGTTGCGGTCAAGCCCGCGCTCCTTTTCCATCTGCTTTATTATGTGTTCAAGCATCTCCTGCTCGCTGCTTTCAAGCTTAAGCGCATTCAGAATCCGCTCGTCGCCCTCAACGACCTTGCTTGCGGCAAAGTGCAGCGGAATGCTCGCGGCAATCGCCTTGTCCTCAATAAGGTGTCTTACCGCGTGAAGGCAGCGGTGAACCGCGCCGCCCTTTTCGTCGGGCAGGCAAAAGTCCTGACGCTGCGGCTTTTCCTGATAGTAAGCTATGTGTATCGCGTGCTTTACAAGCTCGTCAACACCCTGATTTTTGGCAGCGGAAATCGGCACTACGGGTACGCCCAAAAGCTCCTCCAAGGTGTTGATGTCGACCGAGCCGCCGTTTGCAGTCAGCTCATCCATTATATTGAGCGCCACAACCGTGGGAATGTCAAGCTCCAAAAGCTGCATCGTAAGGTACAGGTTGCGCTCGATGTTTGTCGCGTCAACGCAGTTGATTATCGCCTTAGGCTTTTCGTTCAGCACAAAGCTGCGCGACACAATCTCCTCGCTGCTGTACGGCGACATTGAGTAAATACCCGGCAGATCGGTCACAAGGGTGTTTTTGTGGCCTTTTATAACGCCGTCCTTCCGGTCGACCGTAACTCCCGGAAAGTTGCCGACGTGCTGGTTTGAGCCGGTAAGCTGATTAAAAAGCGTTGTTTTGCCGCTGTTTTGGTTGCCGACAAGCGCGTATGTAAGCGTCTCGCCCTCGGGAAGCGGATTGCCGCTGCCCTTTGGGTGGAATTTGCCGCCCTCGCCCAAGCCGGGGTGGTGCGAGGACTTTTTCTTTTGATATTCGGGTTTAAGCTTGGGAGGAAGCGGATTAACCTCTATCTTTTTTGCGTCGTCAAGGCGCAGCGTCAGCTCGTAGCCGTGAATGCTAAGCTGGATAGGGTCGCCCAGGGGCGCGAGCTTTACGGTTTTTACCTCTGCGTCGGGAATTACGCCCATATCAAGAAAATGCTGCCTCAGGCTTCCGTCGCCGCCCACCGAGGTGATCCGCGCGGTTTGCCCAATGGCTAATTCGCTTAGTTTCATTTTTGTATCAGTCCTGTTTGATAATATAGTATCATTATATCAAATAAAGCTGTGTTTGTCCAGATAAGCAAACGGCTCGGCAGTGTTTTTTAAATGCGGTGTATGGACTTTTTTGCGGCGATGCCGTATAATAAACCCAAAGGACGGTGACAATATATGAATCACGGAGAAAAGGCTGAAAAGCTGTTTTTGGAAGGCTACAACTGTGCTCAGTCGGTGCTGTGTGCGTTTGAGAACATAACGGGCATTGAGCGTGAGACCGCGGCAAAGCTTGCTTCGTCATTCGGCGGAGGCCTTGGGCGAATGAGGGAAGTCTGCGGAGCGGTAAGCGGCGCCTCAATGGTGCTGGGGCTTGCTAAGGGCTACTGCGACCCGAAGGATTTTGAAGCCAAAAAGGCGCACTACGTGCTTGTGCAGGAGTTTGCTAAACGCTTTAAGGAGCAAAACGGCTCAATAATCTGCCGTGAGCTTTTAAGCGGCGTTGATACCGAAAAAGGCGGTGTGCCCGAAAAGCGAACAGAGCAGTACTACCACAAGCGCCCGTGTGCTCTGCTTTGCAGGCAGGCGGCTGAAATTTTGGATGAAATGTTCATATAATCTCGATTTTACACTTGACGTTTTCTGTCATTTCAACTATAATATGATTATATAAGACTGTACTTTTACAGTTTTTAGAATAAGGAGGAATCGCTTATGTATTACACAGCAGAAGTCACCAATATGTGTCCCGTAGCTAAGGGCGCGTATCACGGTCCTGCTCCTATCCCCGAGGAGGGCAATTGGGTTCAGGCGAAAGAAATCAAGGATATTTCGGGTTTCACACACGGCATCGGCTGGTGCGCACCTCAGCAGGGCGCCTGCAAGCTGACACTTAACGTGAAGAACGGCATTATCGAGGAAGCTCTGGTTGAAACCATCGGCTGCTCGGGAATGACCCACTCAGCCGCTATGGCTTCCGAGATCCTTATCGGAAAAACACTTCTTGAGGCGCTCAACACCGACCTGGTTTGCGACGCTATCAACACAGCTATGAGAGAGCTGTTCCTGCAAATCGTTTACGGCAGAACACAGTCTGCGTTTTCCGAGGGCGGTCTGCTCGTCGGCGCTTCTCTTGAGGACCTGGGCAAGGGTCTGCGCTCACAGGTAGGCACAATGTTTGCTACCAAGGAAAAGGGTCCCCGTTATCTGGAGATGACAGAGGGCTACTGCACACGCATCGCTCTCAACAAGGACGATGAGATCATCGGTTATGAGTTTGTAAGCCTCGGTAAAATGATGGACTTCATCAAGGGCGGCATGGACGCAAACGAGGCGCTCGAAAAGGCAAAGGGTCACTACGGTCAGTTTGACAACGCTGCCAAGTACATTGACCCGCGTCACGAATAAGGAGGTGTGCAGCATGAGTTTATTTGAAAACTACGACAGAAGAATCGAAAAAATCAACGGCGTTCTGGCTCAGTACGGTATCGCGTCTGTAGAGGAGAGCCGTGAGATCTGCAAGGCTGCAGGTTTTGACCCCTATGAAATCGCTAAGGGCATTCAGCCCATCTGCTTTGAAAACGTATGCTGGGCATACTGCGTAGGCGCGGCTATCGCGCTTAAGGCAGGCGCCAAGAACGCCGAAGAGGCTGCAAGATATATCGGTATCGGCCTCCAGAGCTTCTGCATCGACGGCTCTGTAGCCGAAAACCGCAAGGTCGGTATCGGCCACGGCAACCTCGCCGCAATGCTCCTTTCAAACGACACCAAGTGCTTCGCATTCCTCGCCGGCCACGAGTCATTCGCTGCCGCTGAGGGCGCTATCGGTATCGTAAGAAACGCTAACAAGGTTCGTCAGCAGCCCCTGCGCGTTATTCTCAACGGCCTGGGCAAGGACGCCGCTCAGATCATTTCAAGAATCAACGGCTTTACCTATGTTCAGACCAAGTTTGACTACTATTCGGGCGAGCTTACCATCGTTAAGGAAACAGCTTACTCCGACGGCGAGCGCGCTAACGTTCGCTGCTACGGCGCTGACGACGTTCGTGAGGGCGTTGCCATCATGCACAAAGAGGGCGTTGACGTTTCCATCACAGGTAACTCCACCAACCCCACCCGCTTCCAGCATCCCGTTGCCGGCACTTATAAGAAAGAGTGCAACGAGCAGGGCAAAAAGTACTTCTCGGTTGCTTCGGGCGGCGGCACAGGCAGAACCCTTCATCCCGACAACATGGCGGCAGGCCCTGCTTCTTACGGCATGACCGACACAATGGGCCGTATGCATTCCGACGCTCAGTTTGCCGGTTCCTCATCGGTTCCCGCTCACGTTGAGATGATGGGCTTCCTCGGCATGGGCAACAACCCCATGGTTGGCGCTACAGTTGCCGTTGCTGTTGCAATTCAGAACAGCCTCAAATAATTTTTAACAATACGCATTCAGTCACCGGCGGTTATCCGTCGGTGATTTTTGCTGTTTGCTTGTAATTATACATTATTTGTGATATATTAATTATAAATGCGGTCGGGCAATAATCTTTACGGTACAGCCGACCTGTCTGCACGACCGAAATTCCGCATTCCGAATTCCGCATTAAACTAAGGTGGTTTGTCATGGAAAAAATCGTTCTTATACCTGCATATAAACCCGAAGAAAAGCTGACAAACCTCGCCGAAAAGCTCAGCCAAAACGGGCTGCGCGTTGTAATTGTTGACGACGGCAGCGGCAATGGCTTCAGGAGTATTTTTGATGACTCGGAAAACTACGCCGATGTGATTCACTGTAAAAAAAACGGCGGAAAGGGAAGGGCGCTCAGGTGCGGACTTGAATATATTAAAGAGCGCTTTATATCGCCTTATATCATCATTACCGCCGACGCCGACGGCCAGCATAAGCTTCACGATATTCTCCGCGTAACCGACGCCGCCGAAAAAAATCCCGATTCGCTTGTTCTGGGAGCGCGCACAATAAGCCGCGATATGCCCACACGCAACTGGTTCGGCAATCTTTACACAAGGATAGCGTTTTTGTTTGCCGCGGGCAGACTGCTGGGCGACACCCAGACAGGGCTTCGCGGATTCAGCGACCGCATGGTTCCGTTTATGCTGGGAGTAAAGGGCAGCAGGTATGAATATGAGATGAACGTGCTGCTGCTTTGGGCGCGCTGCAACTCTCCGATCGAGGAGGTCACGATAAACACGGTTTATGAGGACGGCAACAGCACCTCGCACTTTAAGGTGATACGCGATTCAATAAATATATATTGGCAGATCGTTAAGTTTTCGGCGCTGTCATTTTTCAGCTTCGCGCTTGACGTGGCGCTTTTTATTGCGCTGCATTGCTTAGGACTGCCCGTTGTTTGGGCAAATATCGCGGCAAGGCTTGTTACCGCGCCGATGAATTTTACCGCGCTAAAGCTCAGCGACCGCAGACACAAAACCGATACAAGGCTTTCGGCGCAGCGCTACTTCGCGCTTGCGGCGGCCGTGCAGAAGGATTTGGGGGCCAGAGGCGTATTGGTCATCATCGAAG
>ONCY01000064.1 GCA_900316435.1 uncultured Eubacteriales bacterium
GGCATTTATCAGAATCTTTACACCTTCAACTTTGTCGACAACCACGACGTCAACCGTATTGCAAGCGAGCTGCGCGACAAAAATCACCTTTACAACGTGTACACAATGATGTACACAATGCCCGGTGTTCCGTCAATTTACTACGGAAGCGAGTACGCCGTTGAGGGCAAGCGCACCTGGGAAAGCGACTACGACCTGCGCCCCTGCCTTGACCTTAACAACGTTCCCAACGCAAATTATCAGCTTTTTGACCACATTGCAAAGCTCAGCCGCGTAAGGCTTGCGCTTGAAGGGCTTAAATACGGCAAATTTGAGAACGTTAACATACAAAACGAAAAGCTTGTTTACAAGCGCTTTACCGATAATCAGACCGTGTTCGTAATGTTCAACCTAACCAACCGCTATGAGCGCCTCGGCTTTGACAGCCGCTGCAACGCAAAGCTCACCGACGTTCTGAACAACAACGAGGTGTTTGACTGCAGCGGATGGTGCGAGCTTGACATGCCGCCCTATTCGTCAAGAATCCTTGTTGTAAACGACGGAAGCTTTAAAGTGGATTTGGGCGCCGAGGTTGAGGGCGCTCCCGTTGAAGCTCCTGCGGATAATTCTGTATCAGAATTAAAAGAGGAAGAAGTCACTCTCGGCAGATACCGTCACTTCAAGGGCAACGAGTATGAGGTCATCGGCTTTGCAAAGCACAGCGAGACCGAGGAAAAGCTTGTACTTTACAAAAGCCTTAAGAATCCCGATGAAGTATGGGCAAGACCGTACGATATGTTTAAAGAGATCATCTTCCGAGACGGAAAACAAATAAGGAGATTTGAAAAAATCTAAACAGAAAATCACCCCCGGTTACCCGAGGGTGATTTTGATTTAATAACGCGTCAGTTTATCGTATATCATTCATACACGCCGTAGGTTTCGCCCGTGTGCGCGTAATTTAATTGGTACTCGGCAAGATAAACCTGAATGTAGGTTACGTCTTTTACCGTTATCTTACCGTCCTTGTCAACATCGGCAAGGATCTTGGAAACGCCCGTCAAATCTTCAAATTCAGCTAATTTTCTCTGGATCTTTGATACGTCCTGAACGGTGATCGTTCCGCTTTCATCAACGTCGCCGTAAATGCCCTTCTTAACAAACTGAGTCTCGCTGGGAGTCTCTGAGCCCTTTGTAACGTCGGTGGCTTCAACTACATCTTTATGAGGAACCATATCAGTTGTTTTCCAGCCTGCCGGTTTGCCGCCTGTAAGCTTCATGGTTTCAAGAACATGCGAAGCGCCCTCAAGCTTGACTTTTTGAGATTCGATAGCATTTGCTGTAGGCCATTGGGTTGTCAGGTTAGTTTTGGAATTGGTGCCGTTAAATATGACATATGTGTTCGGCGAGTGAGGCAGATCAAAATCCGATTCTTCCGTGATATTTGTGCCCTTTTTCTGTGCAAGGCATCTTGCTGGGATCTCGGCATAGTAGTAATCGCCGTCCTCTGACATCGCAACGCCCGGCCAGCCCGCTACAACATAAGTATAGGTGGAGCTTGTTGTCTCGTCATATACATAGCAGTTTACATTTTTCCAGTTCTTTACTGCGCTTTTTGCAAGGAACACATATATTCCCGATGATGTGGGCGGGTTCTTTTTGTAGAAATATGTAGCTTTTGAGGTATTTCCGTTTGCGTCCTTAGCGGTAAGGTTGAGGGTGATTGTCTCGCCTACTTCATAATCGGAACCGATCCTGATTGTAGGAGAACCGGTAAACTCGGTAGGAGTTGAGTTCTCAAGCGCGTATGTACCGGAAACCGCGTTTTCGAGTGAAAGCTGTACGGTCATGGTATCCTCGCTGAAGCTGCCCGACTCAACGGAAGCGACAGCCTTCGGTGTGGTTGAAGATTTGTAAACAACCGCTACGCCGGTATCGCCGATATTGCCGTTGAGCACACCGCCGCTTACGGTAAAGGTATTGCCTGTTACCAACAGAAGCAAACGCGTTGTGGAACTTGTTTACCTCGGAAACAACAGTGCTCTTATATGTCAGGTCGCCTGCTGCCTCGCCCATAAGCGCCGAGCCTGGACGCGCAAAGAAGAGCGCTGTAGCCTTGGCTCTTGAAGCGACAATTGCCCATGCCTTGGCGATGTTTGCGTCGTCAATATTGGATGTGTTGGAAATGCCCGCGGAGCCCGAGCTGCCCATATAGGTATCGTGTGATTCCGCCCACAGAACAGCCTTTGAGGCGTCGCGTGAAAGCTGGTAGTTTGTAGCCGAAGCCATGGTAGTGTTGCCCTTTTCCACGCCCGCAAGAACATTGTCGCTCGACTTGTTTTCGGTAACTCTCATGCGGTCTGTATATCCACTGACGTTTCTGCCGGAGATGGTGTTGAGGATCTCACCGTAGGCGAAAAGCTCTTTGCCGTCGTTCTTGCTCTTGTAATATTCCTTTGCCTTATCAAGCGTATTTTTCCAGAAATCCGATCCGTATGTGCCGTCCTTCTCGGTTTCGATGTGCTTAGCCGCGTCAAAGCGGAATCCGTCTACGCCGCAGTCGATACACTGCTTAAGCAGACCGAGGATCTTTTCCTGGATCGTGCTGTTGGATGTGTTGAGGTCGGGACATGCGGAAACATGACCAAGAACCATTTTAGGCATAGAGTCGTCAGCTGTGCCCTTTTCACTGTGGAAATAGGTGCTGTAGTTGTTGTAGATCTCAGGCTCATATTCCTTGACCTCGGGGCCGAGCTCATCGGGAAGATCCGAACCTGACTTGCTTACATTGTTAGCCATGTGGTTTGCTACGATGTCAACAATGATTTTGATTCCGTACTTGTCAGCCTCGGTACACAGATCCTTGAGCTCGGCGCTTGTTCCGAGCCACGAGCTCTGCGCGATTGAAAAGCTTACAGGCTGATAGAGCTTCCACCACTGATTGGCAACGTCGGATGACATGCCGTAGTTTTTAGGCTGGGTTACAGGTGAAGTCTGAACAGTTGAATATCCCGCTGCGGCGATCTGCGGCAGGTTTGCTTTAATTGAATTGTAAGACCAGTTGAAAGCGTGCAGAATTACGCCGTCCTCGGTTTTCTCCTGAGTATTCAGCTCGCTTGACACGGCGGAGTCAGCATCCGTGTTGGCAGCGTTTGCCGAAATAGAGAAAGCCATTGAAGAGGTAATTAAAGCCGAAGCTACAACTATGCTTACGAGTTTTTTGAACCTTTTCATCAAAAAACCATCCTTTCATAAAAAATACATATTTATTATACCAAATTATCAGCGGTTTGTACATGTTTTATGTTACAAATCCTCAATACTTTTTTTGTGCATTATTACGTTCATGCTGTAAAAAAGATGATATCTTTTGAAAGCCTAAAAATCATTGACTTTTGACGTCATTTGTCATATAATTTACTTTGGCTTTTAGCGATTAAATCTAAGAAGGGGTGCATAAATGGAACAGACACAGAAGAAGGTCATTGTATCTTTAAAGGATATTTTTGTAAGTTTTGACGGCGAGGTTATACTTAATAATATTAACCTTGACATCTGCGAAAAAGAGTTTGTAACTATACTCGGTCCCAGCGGATGCGGAAAAACGACCACCCTGAGGATAATCGGCGGATTTGTCGAGCCTGACAGCGGAGATGTTATCTACGACGGAAAGCGGATAAACAATCTTCCTCCCCACAAGAGGAACGTTAACACCGTTTTTCAGAAGTACTCCCTGTTTCCTCATCTTAATGTATTTGACAACGTAGCCTTCGGCCTAAAGCTTAAAAAGCTTCCGAAGAATGAAATAAAAGAAAAAGTAATGAAAATGCTTGCGATTGTAGACCTTAAGGGCTATGAAAAGCGCTCAATCGCAAAGCTTTCGGGCGGTCAGCAGCAGCGTGTGGCTATTGCGCGCGCTTTGGTATGCGACCCCGATATTATTCTGCTCGACGAGCCTTTGGGCGCGCTGGACTTAAAGCTGCGTAAGAGCATGCAGCTTGAGCTTAAAGAGATTCAGCAGCAGACAAAAAAGACGTTTATTTACGTCACCCACGACCAGGAGGAAGCTCTTACTATGAGCGATCGCGTTGTTGTTATGAACAACGGCGTAATCGAGCAGATCGGAACGCCCGAGGACATATACAACGAGCCCGTAAACGCCTTTGTAGCTGACTTTATCGGCGAGGCGAATATTCTAAACGGCATTATGATTGACGACTGCCGCGTGCGTATTCTCGGCAGAGAGCTTGAATGCGTTGACAAGGACTTTGGCAAAAATACACCCGTAGACGTTGTTATCCGCCCCGAGGATGTCATTGTCTGCGACCCTGCCGACGGTCAGATTACAGGCGTAGTTGAAAATATCACCTTCAAGGGCGTTCATTATGAAATCAGCGTCCGCGTAGGTAAATGCGAAATTCTTATCCACTCCACGGACAGCGCCGTTTTGGGCAGCAAGGTCGGTCTGAGGGTGATTCCGTTTAATATTCAGATTATGAACAAGCTGCTGCCGATTGAAAGCAATACGATTGAAACAACCGTAACCTACGCCGATGAAACCGCGCGCAGCTTTGAGTTTGAGCTTGAGGGCGAAACAATTTCCGTTCCCGACAAGTATATTCCAGCGGGCAAGAAGGTCAGGATTTACATGCCTTTCGACGCCCTGTCAATTACGGGCGAGGGTGAAGGAGATCTTAAGGATGTTTACATCGAGTCAGTCGTTTACAAGGGCGAGCACAACGAGATCATCCTTGAGTCCGACACGCGCAAGTGGCTTATGCTCAGCGACACCGACGAGCAGGTTGCGACCTATGTGCCGCTGTGGTTTGACTTTTCAAAAGCCAGCTTTGAGGTGATTGACTCACCTGACGACGGGGAGGGTGAGCAATGAAATCCAAAAAGCTCTCTATCCCCTACATCGCGTGGATGGTAGTATTTACCATGATTCCGATAGTCATGATAGGCCTGACCGCTTTCCGTGACAAGGCGGGCAATTTCTCGCTTGACCCGTTTGCAAAAGCGTTTGACTACAGATATGTGTTTTTTAAATCCTTGTGGATTGCCCTGCTGTCGACGCTTATATGCCTGATTCTGGCATACCCTCTTGCTTACATGCTTAGCAAGATGAAAAAGTCGACACAAAAAACCGTTCAGCTTCTTATTATGGTGCCGATGTGGATGAACTTTCTGCTCAGGATTTACGCGTGGAAGATCATCCTCCAAAAGCACGGCGCGCTTGACTCGGCGCTGTCGATGCTGGGTATCCACGGCAGCTATATAGGAAACACCGCCGCGGTCGTTGTGGGCATGGTCTACGAATACCTGCCGTTTATGGTGCTGCCGATTTTTACCGTTATGCAAAAAATCGACCATAACCTGATTGAAGCGGCTCAGGACTTGGGCTCAAACAACGCCTCGGTATTTAAAAAAGTTATTTTCCCGCTGAGTATTCCCGGCGTTATTTCGGGAATCACAATGGTATTCGTCCCCAGCGCCAGCACCTTCCTTGTGGCGGAGCATTTGGGCGGCATGGACGACGTAATGATAGGCGACGTAATTGATAAAATCTTCCTGAGCGACCAGAACACAGGCTCGGCGATCTCGCTTATTCTGATGCTGTTTATCCTGATTTTCCTTGTTATCATGAATTTGTTCGGCGACGAGGAGGCGATTGCGTAATGAAAAAGAAAAAGAGCGGAATCGTCACCAAAATCTACTTCGGTTTGATATTTTTCTTTCTGTACATGCCGATAGGAATAATGATTTTCATGTCCTTTAACAGCGGCAAAAACAGCACCGTATGGAAGGGCTTTTCGCTGAAATGGTACGGCGAGCTGTTCAAGAGCAAGGAGCTTATGAACGCTCTGGGCAATACTCTTATCATTGCCCTGCTCGCCTCAATTTTCGCTACAATTCTCGGAACCGCCGCCGCTATTGGAATCCATAACTTCAAAGGCAAGTCGCGCGCCGTTATTCAGAATGTGTCAAACCTGCCGATTATCAGCCCCGACATCGTAATGGGTGTTTCGCTTATGCTGCTTTTCAGCTTTTTAGGCGTGCTTCTCCATTTTGAGATGGGCTTCTGGACGGTTTTGATTTCACACGTTTGCTTCTGCGTTCCGTTTGTTGTGCTCAACGTTATGCCAAGATTAAGGCGCATGGATCAGAGCGTATACGACGCCGCCCTCGATTTAGGCTGCAACCAATGGCAGGCGTTCTACAAGGTAGTGCTCCACGAGCTTATGCCGGGTATCTTCTCGGGTATGCTTATGAGCTTTACCTACTCGATGGACGATGTTGTTATTACGCACTTTACTCAGGGCGCTTCCTTCAACAACCTGTCCACAAAGATTTTTGAAATGCTGCGCAGGCAGGTACGTCCTACTGTAAACGCGCTGTCGGCACTTCTGTTTCTGGCAATTATTATTGTGCTGGTACTTATTAATGTTTTTGATCGCCGCGCTGAAAAGCGTCATGCGAAATAAATAAATGGGAGAATGATAATGAAAAAGATTCTTAGCGTTATTTTGTCAACCGTATTAGCAGGCTCTGCCGCGCTCAGCATGGCAAGCTGCGGCTCATCAGGAAGCAGCACAGCTTCCGATGCCACCAATGACTCCGCAAGCAAAGCAGGCAGCAAGGGTGTAGTAAACGTTTATAACTGGGGCGAGTACATGGCCCGCGGTGAGGACGATACTAAGGACGTTATTGCCGAGTTTGAAAAGGAAACAGGCATAAAGGTAAACTACACTACCTACGACACAAACGAGGAGCTTTACAGCAAGCTGACGCAAAGTAACGTAAGCTATGACGTTGTAATTCCTTCAGAGTACATGATCAGTAAGATGATTAAAGAAAACCTGCTTCTGGAGCTGAACTACGACAATATCCCCAACTACAAATACATCAGCGACCGCTTTAAAAAGCTGCCGTGCGACCCTGAGAGCAAATATACCGTCTGTTATTCGTGGGGCGTAACCGCAATGGTTTACGACAAAACAGCCGTTGACCCCGCACCCAAGGATTGGGACGCGCTGTGGAACGAGGATCTCAAAGGCGAGATCCTTATGTTCGACAACAGCCGCGACGCTATGGCAATAGCAATGCAGCTTTGCGGAATAGATCCCTCAAACTGCACCAAGGCGGACGTTGACAAGGCGGTTGAAAAGCTTCAGCAGCAAAAACCGCTTCTTAAGAAATACGCCATGGATCAGGTATTTGACGAGATGGAAGGCAGCCAGGCGGCTATCGCTTCATATTACGCGGGCGATATAGCCGCAATGATGGACGAAAACGAGGATCTCGACTACTGCCTGCCCGAAAGCGGCTCCAACCTGTTCTACGACGCAATGTGCATTCCCAAATGCAGCAAGAACAAGGAGAACGCCGAGGCGTTCATAAACTTTATGCAGAAGCCCGAAATCGCGGCCGAAAACTGCAAGTACCTCCGCTACGGCACACCGAACACCGACGCTCCCAACTATCTTGACGACGACATCAAGAACAGCGAGCTCACCTTCCCGAGCGAGGACTACCTCAAAAAGTGTTACGTTTTCCAGAACGTTGACGACGAGGTTTACGCTTACATGCAGGAGCAGTTCTTAAAGGTTAAGGCACAATAAATAAATCAAATCAAGGGACAGTCCGCGCGGCTGTCCCTAATTTATTATGAAATTTAAAAAATCATAAGAAAACTATTGACAGTCATATGAACCTGTGCTATAATCTTGTAACTGTAAGGCAGACACACGCCCTTACCATTACAAGGAGGGAATGCAATGAAAGCTATCCAGACAATAAACCTGACAAAGCGCTACGGAAAGCACCGCGGCATTGAAAACGTAGGGCTTGCCATTGACGAAGGCGATTTCTTCGGCTTTATCGGCCCCAACGGAGCCGGAAAGAGCACAACTATCCGCACGCTGCTGGGGCTGATTTTTCCGACAAGCGGCACAGCGGAAATCTTCGGAAAACAAATCGTTAACGACAAGACGGAGATCCTGGCTCAGGTGGGCTACCTGCCGTCGGAAGCTATCTACTACGGCAATATGAGAGTACGGGACATTCTGAGCTTCGCCGCAAAGTCAAGACGTATAAACTGCAAAAAAGAGGCCGCTCAGCTGTGCGAAAGACTTGAACTCGACCCGTCAAGAAAGGTGGGCGAGCTTTCGCTCGGCAACCGCAAAAAGGTTGGAATCGTGCTCGCAATGCAGCACAACCCGAGACTGTATATCCTTGACGAGCCGACAAGCGGACTCGACCCGCTGATGCAGCAGGAGTTTTACTCGCTGCTAAAGGAGCGAAACAGGCAGGGCGCAACGGTTTTTCTTTCTTCTCATATCTTATCCGAGGTAACGCGTTACTGCGAACACGCCGCCGTCATCAGGGAAGGCTCGGTTCTCGTCAGCGACAGCGTGAAGAATCTGGCTCACACGGGCGTTAAGCAAGTGACCTTGCAGGGAATTGCCGCAGCGCCCGAAATAAACGACACAACCAATATGAGCTTCAATAGCGGCTGCGCGAAGTTTTTATACAGGGGCGAACAGAGCGAGCTTATCCGCGCGCTGTCAGCGCTGAGGTTTGAGGACGTCACTATCGCCGACCCCGACTTTGAGGATATTTTTCTCCACTACTATACAAAGGAGGAAGACTTATGACCGTATTTTTTCACGAGCTTAAGCGCGGCAGGCTTTCGCTGATAATCTGGACAGCGGCGATCTCCTTCATGCTTGCCGTTACTATTCTGATTTTTCCGCAGATGAAGCCGCAAATGGAGGATATGGATAAAATGGTCGCCAACATGGGCGCATTATCCTCGGCATTCGGAATGGACAAAATGGGTATGTCCGAGTTCATCAACTATTTCGCGCTGGAATGCGGCAGCATGCTCGGCTTGGGAGGCGCGCTCTTTGCGGCTCTTCTCGGCATTTCGGCTCTCGCAAAGGAGGAAAAAGAGCACACGGCAGAATTTCTGTACACCCTTCCCCTCTCGCGCTCGGGCATTGTTTTGCAGAAGCTGCTTTCGGTTGTTGTGCAGATAATCATTCTTGATATTTTCACCACAGGCTGCACGCTCGGCTGCATATACGCGGTCGGCGAGAGCGTTGAAACTGAGGCAATGGTTCCGCTGCTGCTCTCCTATCTGCTTCTGCAGCTTGAAACCGCCATGCTCTGCTTCGGCATTTCGGCGTTTATCAGAGGAAACGGTCTCGGCTTAGGTCTTGGGCTTGCGCTCGGGTTGTATTTTATAAACCTGATCTCAAACATCACCGAGGACGCCAAGTGGCTTAAATATATCACTCCGTTCAGCTACGCTGAGGGCTCTGATATAATCGCTGATCACTCAATCGAGCCGAAGTACCTTGCCGCAGGCGCAATAATGAGCGCGTTCGCGGTTACGGCGGCGTTTATAAAATACCGCAAAAAGAACTTAGCGGCATGATTCTGAAGCATACAAAAAGACCGGTGGTCCTTTCGGACTAACCGGTCTTTTCCTTTTTTCAGATCTGCATCTATTTATCTACAATTGAATAAGTTAATACTTTTCCTGTAGACTTATTAGCTTCATCGGGTGTACAAGAATTAAATAGATTTTCACGATCGATTTTTATAGAAAGCGTTTGTTCCGTTCCGTCGTCAAATGTTACGGTGCAATAAACAATGGTTTTCATGTTATCGTCAATAAATTCCGAGAATGAATCTTGACCCATTTTTTTTATTTCTATTATACATCCGTCGGGTTTCTGGTTATCATAAGCAAGTGTAATATTTGAATAGGCTGTAGATTCCGAATAACCGTCAGGATAGTTCGAAATTCTTGCTTGTTCATTTGCTGAAGGAATCACATCCCCCTCAACAACAGGATTATCACCCTTGTTATAACTAACAACAAATATACCATCTTCAATAGAATAATTTACACTCTTGATATGTTCTCCCTTTACTAAAAGCGGCATAGAAAAATCCAACTCATGGATCCAATTGCTACCATCAAAATAAAATGTAGAGGCACGATCACAATCATCCGATACTACAGACACAGGATGATCCTTTGTGATTTCCTCAGCGTTGACCGTCATAACAAACGAATGACCGGTAGTACTGCCGCCGAACGGGTTAAATCCAATGATAGCGCCCAATGTAATCGCTATAACTATTGAGGCGGCAACCGCGCCCTTTATCCAATTATTTATATGCATTACTTTCTCCTTTTTCTCAAAGCTTTCCGCTGTTTCCAGCATTTTTTCAACAGCTCCCTCGGGAGCTGTTATTTTGTTTACTGTTTGTGTGTATAGATTTTCACGCACGAGAGTCCTCTCCTTCCGTAAGTAAAACCTTCAGCTTCTTCCTTGCGCGCTGTAAATACGAGCTGACGGTGTTTTGATTCTTACCGAGTATCTTTGCAATTTCCGCAATCGTATAGGATTCATAATAATAGAGGTAAATGATATTGCGGTAGTCCTTTGGCAGCTGCCGGATTTCCTCCATTACTTCCGAGTGTTCGGGCGCTTGTAAATGGGTATAGTCCTCCAGAGATTCGCGCCGGCTGTGCCATACAAGTCTGCGAAGGCTATTGCATTTGTTGATAGTTACGCGAATCAGCCATGCCTTTATATGTTCGGAATCCCTCTGCTTCGGACATTTCGTCAGCAGAGTAATACATACTTCCTGCATTATATCCTCCGCGTCTGCGGTATTGCCTAAATTGTGAACGGCGATTCTGTATATCATATCAGAATATTGCCTGATTATTTGTTCTGCTTCTTCGGTACCGAGTTTTGACATAAGAACCTCCTTTCACCTATAACACGTTTTTATCGCCTGCTTTTCGTGCAGAGAAAGTAAAAATTTTTGCAATGTAGTACTTTTATCAAATAAAACCCCCTATTGCAAAAAAGACAATAGGGGGCGCTTTGCGACATGCCAAAGCCGGCATGTCGTTTTTTCTTTATTCGAATTAAACAGGATGGATCATTTTTTTGGTATCTACTAAATCGCTGTTGATACCGAAGCGCGCGTTTCTTCTCTTTTCAAAGAAGTCGAGCGCGACCTTCGGGAACTGTGCGTAAGAAAGCACATCCTCGGGCTGCTCCATCCACTCGGCTATCTCCATTCTCAGCTTTTCAAGCTCGGGCTCAAGCCTATCGGCGGGTCTGCCGGTTATGATTTCCATATCGCCGCAGATCTTCTTCTGAAATTCCGGGTCGATGGGCATTGGAGTTGTGCCGTACTCGCC
>ONCY01000065.1 GCA_900316435.1 uncultured Eubacteriales bacterium
AAATATCCGAATATATACCCTGCACTTTTGTCAAAGTGAGCTTTCGCTAACTCGCTAAATTTTTCGCTAAAACGTTAACTTCACTTTGTCAATTTAGGGGATCAATACTAATATTATCTCATAGCAGGTGTACCATTTAAAGGACAATGCATTATAGTATTTTAATTTCTTTGATAATTCGCAACATTTAATTATAATTACCGTCACAAAATGCTTGACAATTTTCTTGACAAATTTCTTGACAAACCTCCTGCTTGCTGTAGAATAGAATCAGAACAAATAGGAGCGTTTTTATGAGCTACATCACCACTGTTACAGGCATACATTTTTACTCGCTGAACCCAAATCCTGACGATATAGATATTATGGACATCGCGCACGCGCTGTCGCTTATCTGCCGCGCCAACGGACATTTCAGGCACTTTTACTCCGTTGCCCAGCATTGTATCGCCTGTACTGAGGAAGCGGCTGAGCGCGGATATTCCTTGGAAATGATCCTCGGCTGCCTGCTGCACGACGCGAGCGAAGCGTATCTGTGCGATGTGACGCGCCCGGTCAAGAAGCACATCCCTCAATATCTTCAGGCAGAGGAAAAGCTGCAGGAAGTCATCTGGAAGCGGTTCATCGGCAGGGATTTAACGGAAGCAGAGCAACAACAAATCTTTGAAATCGATGACCATATCCTTTCGCAGGAATTTCACCTGCTGATGCCCGAGGACTTGAACGAGGATTACCGCAAGCTGCAAAGTGAGTGCGCATGCGAATACCAAGCCCCACATAAAGTCAAGGCGCAGTTCATTCAGTTGGCGCGTATTTTGCAGCATGAAATAACTATGCGTGAAGCGGAGCGGCTTTTGCGCACAAAAGGAAACGCCGACAGGCTGCAAAGCCTTATCAGCAAATTGGAAGCATATTATTCGAGCAGCGAATGGAAGCGGGATTTCGCCGACGACGAAGCCGGACTGCTCCCGAAAAAGCTGCCGCGCGGCGTTCTCTCCGAGGACGGAATCTATAATTTGTTGGAAGCATACCGCGAACGAGGATAATAACATGAGCATATGGAATCCGTGGCACGGCTGCCACAAAATCAGCGAGGGCTGTCTGAACTGCTATATGTTTCGCCGCGACGCGCTGTACGGCAAGGACAGCACCGTCGTCACCAAAACCGCGAACTTCAACGAGCCGGTCAAGCGCAGATGCGACGGAAGCCGCGCGATACAGAGCGGTGTGGTTTACGCCTGCATGACCTCCGACTTCTTTATTGAGGATGCGGACGAATGGCGGCAGGACGCGTGGTGCTTCATACGCGAGCGGAGCGATCTTCACTTTATAATCATCACCAAGCGCATTCATCGATTTGAGGTCGGTATGCCTGACGACTGGGGCGAAGGCTATGAAAACGTGACTATTTGCGCGACCTGCGAGAACCAAAGGAGAGCGGACGAGCGCATTCCGCTGCTGCTGAGTCTGCCGATCAGACACAGGAAAATCGCCCACGAGCCGATGCTGGAACGCATCGACATTGAGCGGTATCTTGAGAGCGGTCTGATTGAGAAAGTCACCTGCGGCGGAGAGTCGGGAGAAAAAGCTCGTCCCTGTCAGTACGACTGGATACTTAACATACGGGAACAGTGCCGCAGAACCGGCACGCCTTTTCACTTTCACCAGACAGGCGCGAACTTCATCAAAGACGGCAGGCGCTACCGAATCCCTCGCAAGGAGCAAATGTCACAGGCTCGCAAGGCAAATATTGATATCCGATAAAGGAGAATGGTTTATGACGCTATACATCAACTGCTGTGTCCGCGAGGAATCGAGAACGGACAGAATTGCACGGGCTGTTTTGCAGAAGCTCGGCGGAGGTTACACTGAGCTGAAGCTTTACGAAGAAAACCTCAAGCCGCTTGACAGAGAAACGTTAAACAAGCGCACCGCGCTGATTGATCAAAGCGATTACAGCGATCCGATGTTTGACTATGCAAAGCAATTCGCTTCTGCTGACACAATCGTGATTGCCGCGCCATATTGGGATTTATCCTTTCCCGCGACACTGAAAACGTATATTGAGAACATTTACATCACAGACATAGTCTCCGCCTATGGCAAAAACGGTATGCCTGTCGGCTTATGCAAGGCGACGGAGCTTTACTATGTCACCACCGCGGGCGGTCCCTACGACTCGACATTCAGCTACGGCTATATTGAGAGCCTCGCAAAAAATTTTTTCGGCATTCCGACCACACACTTGGTGAAGGCTGAAATGCTTGATATTGATGGTTATGACGCGGATGAGATTTTGAATCGGGTAATCAGATAGATAGATTTCTCTTTATCATTTTAACATCAACGGTATGCAGGCTAACATTCTTATCCTTAAAAAGAGCCTTATATGAGGTTGATTTAATATCATTAATTATCTGTTTGACCTAACTGCAGTGTATTAACCTTTGCGTGTCTTGACAGTATCAAATCGATATATACAGCTTCTTTTTTTTCACGTTCATTTAAATGATGTATGAATTCTTCAGTGATTCTTTTCTTTTCCTCATTAAGCGCCTCTAATTTTTCAGCTAAAGGACTTTTAAATCCAACGATTTCAAAGGAGTTTACAGTTTCAATCTTTGGGTTTATGTATTCAACATCGGCTTTTTTCATCAGCTCGGTCCATGTTGGAATTTTGCAGTGACGCGCTATCGTTTCCCATGTAGGAGTGCAATCGTCGCGCAGGACATTGAACTGCCTGCAGCACATACCTTCTTCCTTGTGTTTGTTAAACTGATCGTGAAAGCACTGAAGCCAGTCTTCCTGCTTTTCAAAACCGTAAGGATTTGACAATTCCGGGTTTACATGTATTAGCTTTCTGTTTTCCGGGAACAAACGCTTTAGTAAAAGAGAAGGCGACATATGGAACAGAGACTGAATGGTGACGCCCTTCGGCATTCCGTGCTCCTTTAGATTTGTAACGGTAGGCGCGCGCCCGGTTCTCTCTTTGTACGCGTTAAGCGCCTCAATAACCTTTTCCTTTGTCCAGCTTTTGTGCCAGTCTGCCTGCTCCAGCGATTTCAGCAATCTAATCGCCTGTTCCTTAGTTTTAGGCGGAATGTCATCTCTTGCCTCAATCGAGGCGATCCCAAGACCAATTGCTTGTAAGGTAGATAAAATACTCATAAATGTCCCTCCGACGGAAAAAATATTAGTATCTCGAGTTCTATACGCCATTGGAACGCCGTATGTTGAGAACCTGACATCAAGCTTGGGATCAAAGTTATCGATGGCCTTGATAAGTCCTATTACGCCCACCTGAAACAAGTCGTCGGGGCTCTCTCCCCTGCCCGTAAACCTCTGGATCACCGACAGCACCAGCCGAAGATTGCCGTTGATCATTTCATCTCTTGCTCGCTTTCGCTCAGCGGGGCTTCCGCTTTTTATTATTCTAAGCAACTCGCGCTTTTTGTCCTCACTGAGCACCTTGAGCCTTGAGGTGTTGACACCGCAGATCTCTACTTTTCCGTATTGCATAATATTCCTCCGCAAAGTTTATGGTATAATTATTGCCTGTGCGTGCGTAATTATTCTATGTCGGAGCATATCGAAGCCTTGAATAAACTATATTTATAATATGATTGATTTCCGCGACTCTTTATGGTATTATAATGTCATAATTTCGATATTGACGAACGTGAGGGTATCAACGTGAAAATAAGTGTGATTGTACCTGTTTTCAACTGTGAGAATACATTGCGAACCTGCGTAAACTCTCTGCTTAATCAGGATTTTGATAATTACGAGATTATCCTGGTCGACGACGGCAGCGAGGATAACAGCGGCGCTATATGTGATGATTATCATAATGAATACGAAAAAATCCGCGTTGTTCACAAGACGAACGGCGGCGTTTCCTCCGCGTGCAATTTCGGTATTGATTACGCGCGCGGCAAATATATAATGTTCTGCGATGCTGACGACTACGCCGAGCCTGATTGGATGAAGCTTTTATACAACGCTATTGAAGTTAATCCCGACGACTCGGTTTTTTGCAGCTTTTACAGAGCCACCGCACGCAAGAACAGAAGCGTTTCGCTCTCGGTAAGAGGAGGCCGCATTGAGCTGAGCAAATACTACCTGCTTTATACCGAGGGCTTTGCGGCACCGCGCTGGAACCGCATCTACCGCCGAGATATAATCGGCGATGACCTTCGTTTCGATGAGAGCATAAGCGTCGGAGAGGACGCTCTTTTCAATATTGGTTACATCAAACGCTGTAAGCATTTTTACTACATTACCGCGCCGCTATATCACTGGTCGGACATCGGTGAAGCAGGACTTTCACACGCATTTAACCCCAAGCAGTATGATGTGATCAAGGTTCTGTATTTTCCGCGCCTTGAAGTCATCGACAAAAAGGACAGGCAAAAGTACTATAATCTCAGCCTTTACAATTTTTACAAGAGCATTGAAAACGTGTTTGACAAGCGCAATGAAATGACATATGAAGAACAGCGTGAGTACGCAAAATACATTCTGCACGATGATGTTTTTTCGGACGCTCTTAAGCACGCTAACACAAGCTTAAAGGTGCTGCTTAAGCCGAGGAGCCGCCGCCTGATTTTAGCGTACATCAAGCTGAGGAAAAAGTTTAAAGGGAAATAAACGCTGCCACGGTTGAAAGTTGACTATAAAATGAGCTTTACGGTTTTTGAGCCGTAAAGCTTTTCTTTTATCCTTTTTTCTGCTCGGTCATTGCAAAGCTTAGTAAAATATGTTACAATAGCCATGATATTTTTATTAAGGAGCTTAGAATATGGATATTTTTCCCGAACAGGTGGTTAAGCATGACAAAACCGCCAAAAACCTTTTTATCAAAATCATTTCGGTAGTTTTACTGTTTTTAGTGCCGATGGCTTGCCTGCTGCTCGCAAGAGTGATAGCTTATTTTGCTATGGTCGGCTTTTTCATCTTTTTAGGCGGAATCTACATCGTATGGTGGATTTTTAAATCGCAGAAGGTTGAATTTGAGTACGCTGTAAGCGGCGACAACCTCAACGTTTCAAAAATCATCGCCATGCGCAGAAGAAAAAAGGTGTGCTCGGTACCGATAAAGGAAATCGCAAGCATGGAGATCGGCGACAAGAATGTTAAGAACCGCCGCTTCCGCAAGATGTATTTTGCCGCGAAAAATGAGCGCGACTTCGACAACAACACATACGCCGTGTTCAAGAACCCGCTCTACGGCACATGTCTGCTGGTATTCAACCCCAACGAGAGGATCATTACCGCAATGAGACCGCATATGAACCAGGAGCTGATAAAACAGCTTTATTATACAAACAGACGCTAAAAGTTATGGAACACACGGATAAAAACATTGTAAAAAAAGCTATCGCGCCTCGCCCAAACGACGCCCACAAAGGAACTATGGGCTCACTGCTGAGCATTTGCGGCAGCTACGGGATGGCTGGCGCCGGCATATTGAGCGGTACTGCCGCACTCAGAAGCGGCCTTGGGCTGCTTAAATGCGCTCTGCCGAAAAGCATTTATCCGATTATTGCGGCGGGGATTCCCGAAAGCGTGTACCTTCCGCTTGAAGAAAACCCCGACGGAAGAATTTCCGCGCTTAATCTCCCCTATCTTCTCGAGCAAAAATACGACGCGGTGCTGCTGGGCTGCGGGCTCGGGGTATGCGACGATACAAAAGTAATTGTTGAGGGCTTTATCTGCGGCTGCGAAAATCCGATGGTGCTCGACGCCGACGCGCTCAACTGCATTGCGGATAATCCCGATGTTTTAAAGAACGCCAAAGCGCCCGTAGTTATTACTCCGCACCCGATGGAAATGGCACGGCTCTGCGGCATTACGGCTGCGGAAGTTAACGATAACCGCGAAATGACAGCGCGTACCTTTGCCGCGCGTTACGGCGTTATAACCGTGCTCAAGGGCGCGGGTACTGTTATCGCGTCGCCCGACGGCAAGGCGAGAATTAATATGACGGGCAACAGCGGCATGGCCACGGGAGGCAGCGGAGACGTTCTCGCGGGAATCTGCGCCTCGCTTATCGCTCAGGGCAGGCTTCCGTTTGACTGCGCCTGCGCCGCGGTTTATTTGCACGGCTTGGCAGGCGATTTTGCGGCAAAAAAGCTTGGTAAAATATCAATGCTGCCGAGCGACATAATTGACGAGCTTCCGAAAGCGTTTATTGCGTGCGGCTTATAAACAGTCATTATAAATACCGACAGGACATATAATAGTTTAAGAACAGGAGGTGCCTTATGGCTGCCAGAATTCTTAAGCTGTTATGTGTCTTTTTTTCGGTTCTGACGGTTTTGCTCTGCGGCTGCGAGCATGACAAAAACTCAAATGCAGTAAACACGGATTTCAGCGCTGATTTTAAAGCGCGGTACCGCGGAACGGAGCTGAGCGGAAGCCTTATAAATACACGCCAGGGCTACTGCGCGATTGATCTGAGCTCTCCCGAAACTCTTAACGGACTGAGCGTCAGCTACAGCGGAAATGAGCTTGCCCTATCACGAAGCGGAGTCAAGGCGACCGCCGACGAGGATTATTTACCGAACGACAGCTTCTGCTCGATCTTGCACGGGATCCTTAAAGCCGCGCCAAACAGCAAAGGAAGCAGTGAGATCACTCTTGAACTGCCGTGCAGCGACGCGAACCTGACTGTTGATGCTGACGGGCTGCCGAAGGAAGCAAGCGTACAAAGCCTTGATTTTTTTATAATATTTTCAAACACCAAAGCGACAGGTAAATGACGAACACTCACCGCTCTCAAAAATAATATGTAATAACGGAATAAATTTTTGCGGACAGGCAAAAATATTGATAGTAAATTTTTGGAGCGTGAAAGCCTTGAATATAAAACGCGGTGACATATATTACGCCGACCTCAGCCCCGTAATCGGCTCGGAACAGGGCGGCGTGCGCCCTGTTCTGATAGTGCAGAATAACGTCGGCAACCGTTTCAGCCCGACGGTAATAGCGGCGGCAATAACAAGCCAGCAGTCAAAAGCAAAGCTGCCTACTCACATTCCGCTTTACTCGGGAAGCTCGGGACTGACAAAAGACAGCGTGGTGCTGCTTGAGCAGGTTCGCACAATTGATAAACGCAGACTAAAAGAAAAAATGGGCTCGGTAGATGAAAACGACATGACAGCAATAGACAACGCTATATCGATTTCATTCGGATTGACCTAAATATATTATTCTAAATAAGAACTAAGCGCCCGTGTTCCTGCATAGCTCAAACGGTAGAGCGCCGGTGTCGCATTCAAAAGGTCAGTGGTTTGATTCTCCATATCTACGCCAATGAATTTGGGAGTATCTTTTTTGATACTCCCTCTTTTTATACTACAAATCATACAGACAACACCGCATCCCTTAATTGTGCGGTACAGCCTTAATAAAATCAACCTCTATGTTGATTGCACGGAGGTTGACAAAAGCTTATTCGATTTTAGAGAAAAGAATAGAAATATTTGACGGGAGCTCCGTTGCGTAAACTGCTTGCTCATTCCATTTGAAAGAAGCACCAAACAAGCCGCTTACTTTTTGAGATGAAAAAGGCTTGCTGCGGGTTCGGTCAGAAAATAATTAGTGTCAAAAAGTTAAGAACACACTTTGCCATATTAGCTGCCATTATGAAAATGAAGTGGAGATCAAGCGCGGATCGGCGTTATTGTAATAATCGAAATTAATTAAAAAATTTTTTATTATTCTAAATAAGAACTAAAATCCCCGCTTAATGGTATAGAATAGCTATGGTAAAAATGCATATGCACGTGGGGGTATAGCTCAGATGGTAGCCCGACCGGGTTGCTTACGCACCCAAAAACAATTTACAATTTCATACAATTGACAAGGGCCATTAGCTCAGCTGGGAGCCCGAGTGGGTAGCTTACGCACCCCAAAACAATTTACAACTTCATACAATTGACAAGGGCCATTAGCTCAGCTGGGAGAGCGCCAGGTTCGCAATCTGGAGGTCAGGGGTTCGATCCCCCTATGGTCCACCACCGATTTTGGGAGTATCATTACGGTACTCCCTCTTTTCATATCAAGATATTTATGATATAATAAAGTGCAGATAATTCAGAATTTGTAAAGTAGTATATTTTATGCTGAAAAATTAGGAGCAAAACTGTTGTATGAAAATTCTAATATATGGAGCAGGTGTGATTGGAAGCCTCTATGCAGCTCTTCTTTCTGAAGCGGGCTATAATGTCAGCGTATACGCAAGAGGAAAAAGACTTGAGAGCCTTCGGAACAACGGACTGCTATATAAGAAGAACAATAGAATAAAGACCGCAAATGTAAGTGTTGTTTCCACGTTTCGGTGCGATGACCTATATGATTTTGTTTTCCTTACGGTCAGAGAAAACCAGCTGCTTGCTGCGTTAGAAGAGCTGAAAGACAATGTAAGCCCTACAATCGTGACAATGGTGAATTCGCTGGACACTTATGATGCGTGGGAAGCTATATGCGGAAAAGGGCGTATTCTTCCCGCTTTTCCCGGAGCAGGTGGTGGCTTTGAGAATGATGTGCTTGACGCAGCTCTTACACCTTGGATTATTCAACCAACAACAATGGGAAGAACAGACGGAAGAGAAAAGAAACTTAAAGCCATATTCAAAAAGGCAAATATTCCGTGCCAGATTGTAGAGGATATGCATGCGTGGCAAATCTGTCACCTTGGCATGGTTGTTCCAATCGCGGACGCTTATTATGAATCCAACGATCCAAAGCATTGCGGAAGCGACTATCGCTTGATGAAAGCTACCGCCGGGCGGATTAAAGATAATTTTCAACGAATCAGCGCCGGAGGAATTAAGCTTTCGCCTGCGAAAATGAACTGTTTTAAGGTGCTGCCTATACCGCTGGTCGCACTTTTACTCGGCTTTGTTTTTCGGAGCAGGTTCGGCGACAGATTTATGTACCAGCATTCTATGAAAGCTCCTGATGAAATGAAGATATTGAATGAGCAATTCTATAGCTATTTGGAAACGCCCAAATAAATAAGCAGATATGTGGTAGCATGTAGTATCGGAATGTTAACGACCAAGACGAATTCTGATTTGTTGGTTATAGTATAAAGAAGCAAAAATCCGCCTGCTCACAGCGTAACGTGAACAGGCGGATACATTTTATTACGCTGTTATCGGATAATTCTCGGCTTCGTCCATACCTAAGAAGAATTGTCGTATATTCATATTAAGCTCAACATTCAATTCGTAGCCTCGATAAACATCAACTCGTTTGATCATCGAATTGATAATCATCTTCTTCGCCTCGATG
>ONCY01000108.1 GCA_900316435.1 uncultured Eubacteriales bacterium
TAATCAGTGCGCATACTGACGTATGGGTGCTGATTTTTGGGCAAGCTGACGGAACAATATGCAAGCAAGGCGTGCGCCGCGAATTGTGCGGTGTTGCCTATAGTAATTGTATCAGCCGATGGGATTATTTCTGTCGACTGTTTTTATTTTTTAAAACAAACTCTTGACAAAAATAAAAAGATATGATATATTATATTCGCTCGGTTAGCAACGGCTAACCGAAACTGAAAGCGACATCCAAATGAAGGATGTTTGTTTTTTGAGCAACGGTTAGCATATGCTAACTGCAAGAAAAACCACGGAGGAATAAAAGATGTCGGAAGATTTGATTATCAAGCATTGTTCTCCCACTCTCGCGGGGCTGAAAACCGCCAACCTTTTTTCATGCGTTTATTCTCAAAAGCAGGAAGTTGAGCAATATACGCAGGATTTTAACCGGCGTTTCAGCTGCAAGGGAGTGAAAATGCTGCCATTGGAATTCGGCAAAAGCCGCACCCTGATATATGTGTTTCGTCCGACAGAGCTTAAAAAGGATTTGTCAGATCCAAAGGCTAAATCCATTTTAGTGTCAATGGGATACAAGAGCTTTGACAGTATAGCCTGTTTGAAAAGGCTGAAAAGCAGAGTTCAGATGTGTCCCGAATTTCCGCACGAAATCGGGCTGTTTCTCGGCTACCCTCCCGAGGACGTCCGCGGCTTCATTCTTCATAAGGGAAACTGCTGTAAATGCTGCGGTTGTTGGAAGGTTTACGGCAATGAAGAAAAAGCCTTGCACGCGTTTGCCAAGTATAAAAAATGCTCCGACATCTATTATTCCAAATGGCTGCAAGGCACGCCAATCAACAAGTTAGTAGTTAATAAATCAGCATAGAAAGGACAGATTCATTATGAGTAACATAGCAGTTGTATTTTGGAGCGGAACAGGAAACACCGAGGCAATGGCAAACGCTGTTAAGGCGGGAGCGCAGGAAGCCGGCGCTGAGGTAAGTTTATTCGCCGCTTCGGATTTTTCCGCCGATATGGTAGCGGATTTTGATTCGATCGCGTTTGGCTGCCCCGCAATGGGCGACGAGGTACTGGAGGAAAATGAGTTTCAGCCGATGTTTGACGCGGTTTTACCAACTCTTAACGGTAAAAAGGTCGCTCTATTTGGCTCCTACGGCTGGGGCGACGGTCAGTGGATGCGTGACTGGCAGGAATCCTGCCAAAACGCGGGTGTCGCACTCGCCTGTGAATGTGTCATTGCCAACGACTCTCCCGATGATGAAGCGGTTGCAGCCTGCAAGAATCTTGGCGCGGCGTTGGTTTAATAAAGTCCCCCCTGATTGTTTGGCTGAATGACAAAACAAAACGCGTGAAATGAAGCTTTCCAAAAGCAAAATGAAAGAAGCGCGAAATGATTGTCGGCTCAGCCGACCCAATTTCATAATTCTGCACCTGCGCTCGCTGTAAAGCGGGCGCAGACGCATTACTTGCCGCAGAAAAAAACTAATAAATTCATGAAAACGCATTTTCCCTTGACAGCCGATTATACGTGTGTTATAATCAAACCAACGCATGAACGCATATTCATATATTCATTCTTGCTGAGGCAGTATATATTAGAATAAAAGGGTTTACCAATAAAAATCTAATTGTTATGGAGGTAATCATGGCTATGGTTAAATTTGAAAATGTCACAAGGATATACACCAGCGGCGAGCACGAGCTAAAGGCGCTCGACAAGGTGAGCTTTATGCTGGACGAGGGCAAGTTTGTCGTTATCCTCGGTCCGTCAGGCGCAGGCAAAAGCACCCTGCTCAATATGCTCGGCGGTCTTGACAGTCCCACAAGCGGTACTATTACCGTAAACGGACGGGATATTTCTACGCTCAGCGACAACGAGCTTGCCGATTACCGCGCGGCGACGGTCGGCTTTGTGTTTCAGTTTTACAACCTGATTCCCACACTGACGGTTTACGAGAATGTGCAGTTGGTGTCGCAGATTTCGCCTGATGCGCTTGACGCTAAAAAGATGATAGGGGAGGTCGGACTCAGCGACCACCTTCATAACTTTCCGTCAGAGCTGTCGGGAGGAGAACAGCAGCGCGTGTCAATTGCCAGAGCGCTCACGAAGAATCCTAAGATCCTGCTGTGCGACGAGCCGACGGGCGCTCTCGATTCCGAAACGGGCGTAATGGTGCTGAAATTGCTTTTAAGCATGGCGAAAAACTACGGCAAAACGATTGTGATCGTCACTCACAACCAGAGCATCGCGAAGATGGCGGACGTGGTGATCCGCGTCAAGAACGGTAAAATTCGCTCTATTGAGGAACAGGAGAATCCCATGAGCGCGGACGAGGTGGAATGGTAATGCTGACACGAAAACTATTCCGCACCGCGTGGAGCTACAAGGCGCAGTTTATCTCGATGATATTGATGATAACGCTCGGCATGGGAATGTTCCTCGGCTTCAATATGGAGTGGAAAACGATCGAGGTCGACACCGGCAAATTCTTTGACGAAACGCACTATGCCGACTACCGATTATATTCCGAAAAGGGCTTTTCCGAGGACGACATCAAAAAGATTTCCGCGATCGACGGCGTTGACGCGGCGACGCGCTATCTGTCCGTTAACCTCGATATCAAGCAACGTGACGTTGCATCCGGTCACGCCTACGGAAAAAGCAGTTTTTCGGAAGACAGTCATCAACGGCGTGGTCAAAACATTACAGATTCCGATAAACAGAACAAAAGCCTTGCGCTCGACGTGAGCGAAAACTACACGGTATCGACTTTCACCGTTATGGACGGCGAGGCTTACGATAAAAACGGCGATGGCTTCTGGCTGAGCGATAAATTTGCCGCAGCGAATGATTATAAGATCGGTGACAGCCTGACGCTTGATTTTCAGGGAATTGAGATTTCCGGCAAAATCGTCGGTCTGATAAAGGCGGGCGAGCACATGATCTGCGTTGCGGACAAAAACCAGATGATGCCCGATTACAACACCTTCGGCTACGCATATATCTCTCCCAAAAAGCTGAAAAGCGCAGTGCGCGACAGGTCAGAAAAAATGCTTCCCGAAGGCTCTGCTGTCACGGGCGAAATGCTCAGCGAGGCGCTCGGCAAAACCTATGCGCAGGTCAATCTTATTTCTAAAATAGAAAAATCAGAATTAGAAGAAATGGTGAAGGACGCGCTCGGCAGAACCATTATGGTAACGCCGAAGGAGGACAATGTTGTCTACAAGGAAGCAAACGGGGAAGCAGAGGAAGGAAAAACAATGGGCTCGGTGCTGCCTGTGCTGTTCCTCGCTATCGCCATTCTGACGATGGTAACCACCATGCACCGAATCGCGACGAAGGAGAAAACGCAGATCGGAACACTGAAAGCGCTGGGCTTTAAGAACCGTCGTATTCTCCGCCACTACACCTCATACGGACTGTTTATCGGCTTGGTCGGTACGGCGTTCGGCGCCGCTCTCGGCTTGGCGGTATGCAAGGCGATCATGAGCGAGGGCGGCATGATGGGAACCTACTTTGATATGCCCGACTGGAGCGCGGCAATCCCCGTGTTCTGCTATCCGGTTATGGCGGGTACGGTAGCTCTGCTGACGCTTATCAGTTATCTTTCCGTAAGGCAGCAGCTCAAAGGCACCGCCGCAGACGCGCTGCGCCCTTATACGCCCAAGAAAATGCGCAAGGTATTTTTGGAGCGTTTCAAATTCTGGGACAAGATGAAATTCGGAACAAAGTGGAACATCCGCGACCTCAGCCGCCACAAGAGCCGCTCGGCGATGACGCTGTTCGGAATTGTCGGCTGTATGGTGCTGATGGTCGGCGGCTTAGGTATGAGAGATACAATATCGGGATTTTTGGATTTGCTCGACAAGGATATTTCCAACTACACCACAAAGGTCAACCTCGTTGACAACGCCGATTTGGAAAAATCAAAGACACTTTCAGAGGAGCTTGACGGCGATTGGGAGAGTCTGAGCGGTATCAGCTTTGACGGCGACACCGTTTCACTCGATATCGTCCGCAACCCGAATGAGCTGTTCAACGTCATTGATGAGGACAACAACAGAATCAAACTCGGCGACGACGGTGTTTACCTCTGTCTGAGATTAAAAGATAAAGCGGATATCGGCGACGAAATCAAATTCTCGCCTTATGGCTCCAAAGAAACCTATACGGTCAAGGTCGTCGGATATAACCGTTCTATCATGACAGAAAGCGTCACGATGAGTGACAAGCTCGCTGACAAGCTGGGACTTGATTACAGCATTTCGGTGATATATACCGATCAAAAAATAAGCGAGATACCGTCCTCCGACCTGATTGCGGGCAAGCAGGACAAGGCACAGCTGATGGACACCTTCAACAGCTTTGTGCAAATCATGGACAGTATGGTGATTATACTTGTCGTTGCCGCGGCGGTTCTCGGCATCGTGGTGCTCTATAACCTCGGCATTATGAGCTATGTGGAACGTTCACGCGAGCTGGCGACGTTAAAAGTCCTCGGATTTAGAAACCGTGCTATCGGCAGACTGCTGATTTCGCAGAATATCTGGCTGACCTTTATCGGAGTTATCATCGGGCTTCCGGCAGGCGTAGGCGTGCTCCAATGGCTGCTCACAGCGCTTGCGGGCGAATATGAAATGAAGCTCATGCTCGGACCGCTCACCTACTGCGTTTCAATTCTTCTGACCTTCGGCGTATCGCTGCTTGTAGGCTTGATGGTCGCAAGGAAAAACAAGAAGATAGACATGGTAGAAGCGCTGAAGGGTGCGGAATAAAGAAAGGAAGAGCTATATGATATAAGAAAAGAAGCCGTCCGCGTTTTCCCGGCTGATGGAATACGCGGGCAGCTATAAGACTTTGACGTATATGTCGTGGATATTATCATTCCTCAGTGCGTTAACGGCACTGTTGCCGCTTGTTTACATTTTCTTTAT
>ONCY01000041.1 GCA_900316435.1 uncultured Eubacteriales bacterium
ATCACAAAACTTCCAATCAATCAATACCTTATTTGCCGCCACGCGGCAGGAAGCGAAAACGTGACGTTTTATCCGGCGCGCCTTTGGAAAACTTGTAATAATATAAACGTTTCTGCAACGGCGCGTCAAATCTCGCGGGAACGGAAGTTTTGTTTATTGCAAACGTATGGTTCGCGTCATGGGTCAAGCGTCACGCTTGCGCATTCCGCATTATTATTCCACGCTCTTAAGGCTCTCTACCATGTTCACCCTGCGTATCTTAAAGCTCATGGCAAGGTTTACAAGCAGCGAGAACAGCAGAGTCAGCCCTGCCGAGCACAGGAATGACAGCGGAAAGATATCCCTGCCGAACATAACGTTGTCGACCTCGACCGTGCGGATAATAAAGTTTGTGAGCAGCACGCCGAGCCAAAGTCCCGCGCCGATCCCCAGAACCGTCAGTATTATGTTTTCGATATAGATAAACCGCGAGGTCTCACGGTTAAAGAAGCCCAGCACCTTAAATGTCGCTATTTCGCGCTGGCGTTCGGCTATGTTGATGTTGGTAAGGTTATAGAGCACCACAAACGCAAGCGCCGCCGCGCAGACTATCATGACCGCGACTACCATGTCGAGCGAGTTGAGCATGTTGCGGAACTCATCTATATTTTCTCTCATAAACGGAACGGCGGATATCCTCTCGTCGCGCATAAGAGCCGAGCTGAACTCATCTGCGGTTTCCTCGCTTTTATCGGTGAGCAGCACCTGGTACAGATTGTACGAAACGTCTCTGCCGAAAAGCGAGCGGTAGCAGTCCTTCGTCATAAGTATATAGTTGTGGATATACTGCTCATAGATCCCGTCTACCCGTATTTCAGCCGTACCGTAACCGGTTGTAAGCTTCACCTTGTCCCCCACCGATATTCCAAAGTCCGAGGCGAGCTTTTCATTTACCATTACGCCGCCGTCGGTGAGTGTGAGCGGAGTATGCCCTTTGCGCGTGCGAAGCGTTATCAGCTCGTCAATATTTTCGGTGGTCTCGGGCACGGAGATATAGGTCGACTCGGTCGTTTTGCTGCCGTTTGCCTCAAGCTTGACGTCCTCCTGAAGTGCAAACATAGCGGATTTGACCTTGCCCGTGTCGTTGCAGAGCTTTTTGACGTATCCAAGCTCTTCAGGCGAGCCGGACTGTTTGGGAATAACGATAGCGTCGTATTTGAAAATCTCGTCAAACTGCGTTTTGGTGAGCGGCTCAAAGCTGTCGAGCAGACCGAAAGCCGCAAGCACCAGAGCCGTGCAGCCCGCCACGCCGATAACCGTCATGCACAATCTCACCTTGTAGCGGAACAGGTTTCGCGCGGTAAGCTTGGCTGTAAAGCCCATGCGCTTCCAGAGCGGAGTAATGTGCTCGAGCAGTATCCTCTTGCCGGGCTTCGGAGCCTTTGGACGCATACCCTGAGCAGGCTTTGTTTTGAGCGACTTTGCGCACACTATGACCGATACCGCCGACGTGCAGATTATTGCCGCCAAAAGTCCCAGCGCAATTGACGGGACATGCGGAACAAGCGTTATGTCGCCGATATAGAACATTATTTTATACGCGTCGTAAATTATAAACGGCAGGGTAAAAAGCCCAAGCGCAACGCCGATAATGCCGCCCGATACAGCGGCAATCGCGGAGTATAATACATACTTAAGTATAATAGGCAGGTTTCCGTAGCCCAGCGCTTTCAGCGTTGCCGTTTCGGTTCGCTTTTCCTCAATAAGGCGCGTCATGGTTGTTACGCACACAAGCACCGCGACAAGCAAAAAGAACAGCGGGAACACGGACGCCACCGCGTCAAGGCGGTCGGCGTTCTGAGCGAAGGTGTGGTAGCCCGGGTTGTCGTCGCGCGTGAATACATACCACTGAGCCGCCCCGGGCTTTGCCGAGTTTGAGCCTTCGCCGCCAAGCTGAGCGCCCGACTGCATCATTTCCTCAATATATGAAAAGCCGCGGTCTTTTCCGAGCTGTTCAAGCTTCTTTTTGAGTTCGTCCGTGTCTTTTTCATAGTCACCGGAAAAAGCCGAGACATTGTCGGAGTAGCCGCCCTTTACATAAAGCTCGGTGTACCTCGGCGATATGAAATCCTCGGCCGGAATGTACATATATTCCTCTATTTTACCGTCGCCTATGGTGGTTTTTCCGCGCTGATATGAGATATACAGCGTTTTTCCGCGCTGATATGAGATATACAGCGGCGACTCAGCCTTGCCCTTTACGGTAAAGCTTGTGTGCTTTAAAACCTCGGAAATCTGCTTATTTCCCGCAGCAGAAGCAAAGTTTACTTTTGAGCCGAGCTTGTGCCTGCCGTTTGCGAAGGCTACGCTCTCGGTGATTATTTCGCCGCTTTTTAGCTCGCCGTCTCCGTCATTTATCACAAGCGTATTGAGCTTTTTGTTGTCTTTGTACGCGGTCGGCACGGCTATAAGGCGGATAACATCGCCGCCGTCTGCGGCAGATGTCATTACGTCGCAATAGTATGACGGCATGACCGAGGAAACGCCCTCAAGCTCCGACACCGCCTTGACGTCGTTTTCGGAGAAACCGACGGTGGACACCAGCCTGAAATCCATTAGCGAGCGGTCGCGGAAATAGTTTTCGGCAAGGTTGTACATGGAGGGGCTTGTAGCCTTTATGCCCGCGAAAAAGCCCACGCCCAGCGCGATAATAGCCATAATTGAAATAAACCGCGCCTTGGTGTTCGCGATCTCTCGGAATGTATTTTTAAGTAAAGCCTTTGTCATGTATTTCACCTCTTTTTACGGTGAGCGGTTGGTGGTTAGTTTTGAGTGTGGAATGTGGAGTTCGCGAATCAAACATTTACAATAATCAAAACTTCCCAACCCGCGAATTATGATGCGCCGTTATACCGATCTTTCAGTTAAGCCAACTTCTCCAAAGGCGCGCTTCCTGCCGCGTGGCGGCTACCATTCGATTTCGGTGATGGATTTCGGAGAGGGGTTATATTCGTCGCGGATTATTTTGCCGCTTTTCATTTCGATGATATGGTCTGCCATGGGCGCGATAGCGCTGTTGTGGGTAATAAGCACCACGGTCATTTTCTCGCGGCGGCAGGTATCCTGCAAAAGCCCCAGAATCTGCCTGCCCGTGTTGTAGTCGAGCGCGCCCGTAGGCTCGTCGCAAAGCAGCAAAGCAGGCCTTTTGGCAAGCGCCCTCGCGATTGATACGCGCTGCTGCTCACCGCCCGAAAGCTGAGCGGGAAAATTGTCTTTTCTGTCGAGCAGACCTACGCTTTCAAGAGCTTCCTCGCTGCTTAAAGGGTCTCGGCAGATCTGAGCCGCAAGCTCCACGTTCTCGGAGGCAGTCAGGTTATGCACTAAATTGTAAAACTGAAAAACAAAGCCGATTTGATGGCGGCGGTACTCGATCAGCTGACGGTCACAATAGCGGCTTATGTCGCTTCTGCGCACCAGGATTTCGCCCTCGGTAACGCTGTCCATGCCGCCCAAAAGGTTAAGCACGGTCGTTTTTCCCGCGCCCGAGGCGCCTACAACAACCGCAAACTCGCCCTCGTCCATCGAGAACGATATGCCGTCGACCGCGTTTATCACTACCTCGCCCATTTTGTAGCGCTTGTATACGTTTTTGAATTCAACTAAGCTCATTGTCTTTCCTCAATATGTGTGGTCGCAGATCTCGTTTATTTTCTCTCTGAGAATTAAAAAGTCATTGAACGCGTCGGGTTTTCTTCTGGGGTCGCGCAGGATTGCCGCAGGGTGCAGCATAGCCATCATAAGCACGCCGTTTTTCTCGATAAACTGACCGTGCTCCTTGGTGATTTTGATGTCGGGCTTAATAATCCGCGCGGCAGCGATCCTGCCCAGACATACGATGATTTTCGGGCGGATAAGCTTAACCTGATTGCGCAGCCAGTCGATGCACATCTCCTGCTCCTCGGGCTTTGGGTCGCGGTTCTGAGGAGGTCGGCACTTTACAATATTGGCTATGTAGATGTTTTTATTCCTGTCCAAGTCCACGGCGGTCAGCATTTTGTCGAGCAGCTTGCCTGCTCTTCCTACAAACGGCTCGCCCTGAAGATCCTCGTTCTCGCCGGGCCCCTCGCCTATGAACATCACCTCGGCGTCAGGTGAGCCCACGCCCACAACGACATTGTGGCGGGTTTTGCAGAGCTCACATTTTTGGCAATTTTCGCATGATTTTTTTAAATCTTCCCAATTCTGAAACATTTTATACCTCTTTTTAAAAATATGGTTGAAAAATTTACTTTTTAGTAGTAAAATTAAATTAATGAATTTATTTCAAAAAAATGAATGGTGGTAAAAATTATGAAAATTATGGTAGAAACTTCCGCACATCATGTGCACGTTTGCAGAGCGACTCTCGACGTTCTTTACGGCGAGGGCTATCAGCTTACAAACAAAAAGGATTTGTCACAGCCCGGTCAGTTTGCCTGCTTTGAAAAAGTAACGGTTGTAGGCCCCAGAGGCGAAATGACAATGTCTATCCTCGGCCCCGAAAGACCCGAGGATCAGGTTGAGGTATCGCTCACCGACGCAAGAAAGCTCGGCGTGACCGCTCCCGTAAGAGAGTCAGGCAACGTTGCCGGCACACCCGGCTGCAAGTTAGTAGGCCCCAAGGGCGAGGTTGAGATCGCTCAGGGCATTATCGCGGCTCAGCGCCACATCCACTTTGACACCAAGACCGCCGAGGAGAACGGCTTTAAGGACAAGCAGATCGTTTCCGTAAAGGTCGGCGAGGGCACAGGCAGAGAGGTTATTTTCGGCGACGTAGTGGTAAGAGTAAGCGACAAATACGCTCCCGCTATGCACATCGACACCGACGAAAGCAACGCCGCAGGTCTCAGCGGAACCGTTGACGGAGAAATCATTGTCTGATTAAAAATACGAAATTATACTTGTATGGGCGGCCAATGGTCGTCCATTATTTTTTATGACAGAAATGTGTGTAAAAAATCAGGGAAAATCTCTGCCCACGCTTTTTCGTTGTGGGAGTTTTCAAACAGGATTACTTCATTTAGCAAATCATACGGATAGCACTCGGTCAGCATGTTGTAAACAGCCTCGGTGCTCTGGAAAATGCGCTGCTCCAGCTCGTCGCCTGCTCCCGTGTAAATGTACAGATAAGGAAGGTCATCACAAAGCTTTGAAAGAACCCAGCGGCGCATGTCGTCCTCGCTGTAAAGCAAAAACGCGGGAGAAAACACGCCTGCCGCAGAGAATGAATCGGGGTGGATGAGCGCGGTAAAGAACGACTGCAAACCGCCCGATGAGCTGCCGCAGAACGCCGTGTTCTCACGTCCCTTTTTAACGGGAAAGTTCGCTTCAATATACGGCTTTACTACGTCCATTACAAAGCTGTCGAAGATTTCGCCCTCGGGAGAAGTGTAGTCAAGCATATCCTCGGCACTGATAACCTCGCCGATTGAACCCGGCGTAAGCTCGTTGTCGCGCCAATGATTATCGTTGTGGATTCCTACAATCACCGCCGCCTTGCCGCTGAGCTTGCGCTCGGCTTCAACCGCCTCGCGCGTGAACCAGCAGCCCCAGGCGCTGCTCTCCTCGTCAAAGAGGTTCTGACCGTCGGTCATGTAGATTACGGGAAAAGTCTCTCCCTCATCATGCTCGGGCACATAAACGCGCACCCTGCGGTCGCCCTTTCCCGGGTATGGTAAATATAAATCAAAAAGCTCTGCCTTCATAAAAAACACCTCTATTTATTATGACACAAAAAACAAAATGTTTCAACCGTATATTGCGCGGTTTTTTGGCAATAATTATTTCAGAGGTGAATTACACGGTGAAAAAGATGATAAACGACGCGGAAATGCTGAATTACATTTTACAAAGCGCCGAGATGGGCTGTCAGGGCGTTAAGAATGTCAGGGAAGGCAAGCAGTCGATGTCGCTTGACAGCGTGCTGGTAAACCAGATGGCGCGCTACGGAAAAATCTACAGCACGGCAGGAAATATGCTCAGGAACTTGGGCGAAGACGTTCACCATGTCGGCTCGCTGGCAAAAAGAATGGCTAAGCTCTCAACAAACATGGATTTAAAGCGCGACCCCACAAGCTCCCACATAGCCGAAATGATGATAAAAGGCAACACCATGGGCGTAAACAAAATGGCGCAGCACCTGCGCGACTATGACCGCACCGACCCGAACATCACGCTGCTGGCTAAAAAAATGCTTGACATGGAGCAGGAGCATATAAGCGAATTGAAACCGTTTTTATGATTCGCAATGACTATTATCAGCTTTCGATTAAGTTTGGAAGCTGATTTTTATTTGAAAACCGTGTGATATTTCTTGACAACCACATTGAATTTGAGATAATTAAGGTGAGCAATAAATGAAAGCAGGTGAAATGTAAATGACCAAAACATCAAAAGCAAAAGGAATAATAAAAACGACGGCGGTATATTTTTTGATGGTCGCTATAGCGTGCTGCATGGCGCTGTGCTATCAGATTTTTATTTTTGAAAACAGCTTTGCGCCCGCGGGCATAAACGGCATTGCTACAATGATTCAATACAAGCTGAATTTTTCCGTTGCCTATATGAGCCTTTTGATCAATATTCCGCTGTGTGTTTTGGCGTTTGTTTTTCTGAACAGAAGCTTTGCCGCAAGGACGACAGTTTTTGCCCTGACCTTTTCCGCGGCGCTTTTGCTGCTGCAGTTCAAAATAATCGACTTATCATTTTTGAGCTATAAAACCGACAACGGAACCAGCACGATTTTAGCTCCGCTTGCCTCGGGCGTTATCAACGGAATCATTTACGGAGCCGCTATCCGTCTTAACGGCTGCACGGGAGGAACAGATATATTTGCCGCTTTAATACATAAAAGGTGGCCTGAGCTTAACCTGATATGGATTATTTTTGCGATGAATACGGCAGTTGCCCTTACTTCATATTTCGTCTACGGGTTTAAGGTCGAGCCTGTGGTTTTATGTATCATTTGTTCATTCCTGACAAGTCAGGTGAGCGACAACATTCTGCGCGGCTCAAGGCAGCGGATTAAATTTGAGATCATATCGCCCGACTACAAGAAACTTTCAGATGAAATCATCTCCGAGCTGAAACATTCGGTTACGGTTGTGCCCGCAAAGGGAATGTTCTCGGGGAAGGAAACGGAAATGCTTATTTGCGTTGTCCAGAAGCACCAGGTCGTGGCGATGGAGAAAATAATAGCCGCTCACCCCGGAGCCTTTGCTTATTCGACCGTGACAAACGAAACTTTGGGCAATTTTGAGAGAATAAAATATAACGCTTTTAAAAGCAATAAAAAATAACAGCCGCTTATACTAATCCAAAATAAAAAGCGGATTTCCCCTATAGATCAAGAAAAGGACGCGCCGAAAAGCACGTCCTTTAAATTATAAATTAACTTTTTCGAAAGCGGTAATTCCGCATTCCGAATTCCGAACTCCGAATTAAAGCTGCGGGCCTGCCTCTACAAGAGCCTTGCCTGCCTCGTTTGAGGTGTACTTGTCAAAGTTCTTGATGAATCTCTGAGCGAGGTCCTTAGCCTTTTCGTCCCACTCAGCGGGGTTAGCGTAGGTATCTCTGGGATCGAGAATGCCTGTGTCAACGCCGGGCAGCTCGGTGGGAACCTCAAAGTTGAAGTAAGGAATGGTCTTGGTGGGAGCGTTCTTGATGTCGCCGCCGAGGATAGCGTCGATGATTCCGCGTGTATCCTTGATGGTGATTCTCTTGCCTGTGCCGTTCCAGCCTGTGTTTACGAGGTACGCCTTAGCGCCGCTCTTCTGCATTCTCTTAACAAGCTCCTCGGCGTACTTTGTGGGATGAAGCTCAAGGAAAGCCTGGCCGAAGCAAGCGGAGAAGGTAGGAGTGGGCTCGGTGATGCCGCGCTCTGTACCCGCAAGCTTAGCTGTGAAGCCCGAGAGGAAGTAGTACTGTGTCTGCTCGGGAGTGAGGATCGAAACGGGAGGCAGAACGCCGAAAGCGTCAGCCGAAAGGAAGATTACGTTCTCGGCAGCGGGGCCTGAAGAAATCTTATTAACGTTCTTGGCAATCTTCTCGATATGCTCGATGGGATATGAAACACGGGTGTTCTCGGTAACGCTCTTGTCGTCGAAGTCGATTGTGCCGTCCTCGGCTACGGTTACGTTCTCAAGAAGCGCGTCTCTCTTGATAGCGTTGTAGATGTCGGGCTCGCTGTCCTTGTCAAGGCCGATAACCTTTGCGTAGCAGCCGCCCTCAAAGTTAAATACGCCGTTGTCGTCCCAGCCGTGCTCGTCGTCGCCGATGAGAAGACGCTTGGGGTCGGTTGAAAGGGTGGTTTTACCTGTACCCGAAAGGCCGAAGAAGATAGCGGTGTTTTCGCCGTTCATGTCGGTGTTGGCAGAGCAGTGCATTGAAGCGATGCCCTGGAGCGGCAGGTAGTAGTTCATCATTGAGAACAGACCTTTTTTCATCTCGCCGCCGTACCATGTGTTGAGAATAACCTGCTCGCGGCTCTTTACGTTGAAGAGAGCGGCGGTTTCGGAGTTGAGGCCGAGCTCCTTGTAGTTTTCTACCTTAGCCTTTGAAGCGTTGTAGCAAACAAAGTCGGGCTCAAAGCTTTCAAGCTCCTCGTCTGTGGGCTTGATGAACATGTTCTTGATGAAGTGAGCCTGCCAAGCGACCTCCATGATGAAGCGGACAGACATTCTGGTATCCTTATTGGCGCCGCAGAAGCAGTCTACAACGTAGAGCTTTTTGTTTGAAAGCTCCTCAACAGCCAGCTTTTTGCACTCTGCCCATGTCTCCTCGGAAGCGGGATGGTTGTCATTGGGATATTCGGGAGTAGTCCACCAAACGGTGTCGCGACTTACGTCATCCATAACGATGAACTTGTCTTTAGGTGAACGGCCTGTGTAGATGCCTGTCATTACGTTGACAGCACCCAGCTCGGTTACCTGACCCTTGTCAAAGCCCTCAAGAGCGGGGTCGGTTTCGTCCTTAAAGAGCTGATCGTAAGAAGGATTGTGAACTACCTCCTTAACGCCGGTGATGCCGTATTTGGTTAAATCAAGATTTGCCATATAGGATTCCTCTTTCCATGTGTATTTTTTACGAGATAATTTTATCATAGTTTTCAGTTGATTGTCAATATTGCCGAGTTTACAAATAAAGCCCCTCAAATGCAATTTTTTCAGCGATTTATTGCAAACTTACCGTTTATTATTCTGTATCAGCAATAAAACCACAGGTTTATTGAAAGTTACACTTAACAAACAGTCAAAAACAGACGATTATTGACTGAAAAAGGTTTTTGTGATAAAATAGCCGTAAACAATCCACGTAAAAAGCGAGGTTTTGCTATGATAAAGCGAATTACCGCACTGCTGATGATATGCCTTATGATGCTGCTTGCGGCGGGCTGCTCGTCGGACGACATCTCTGAGATCGTCGGCACATGGACTCCAAGCACGGTTTCTATCGGCGGCACCACCATTTCCTACGGCGACCTTGATACAAGCGGAAAGGACTTTTCCTTTACCTTTTATTCGGGCGGCAAATGCAGCGTTACAATCGGCGGCATCACAAACGAAGGCTCGTTTACATTTAACGAGACCTCTGTCGATGTTGAGTACGGAGGAAAAACCCAGAAGCTCAGCTATGACCGCGGTATTCTAACGCTGAAGCTCGATTACAACGGCAATACGACCTCGTATATGTTTACAAAGGTAACCAAATAATTCTTTTTTAGCAATTTCCGAGCGGTATTCCGCTCGGTTTTTATTTTGAGCGGCAAAACAAAATGCTTGCAGAACTCTTTGGCTTGTGCTATAATATACGGTGGATTTTTATACAAAGACAGGTGTAGATATGGATAATCAGAAAACCGTTATCAAGGTAGGCACTTCAACGCTGACCTACGACAACGGAAAAATCAATTACAGACGCATTGAATCGCTCTGCAAGGTGCTTGCGGATTTACACAACAGCGGCGAGGACATTATGCTTGTTTCGTCGGGCGCAATCGGCGTAGGCATGGGCAAAACAGGACTTACCAAACGCCCGAGCGAAGCTAAAAAGAAGCAGGCTCTTGCGGCAATCGGCCAGTGCGAGCTTATGTTTATGTACGATAAGATTTTCGGGGAGTATAACCACTCGGTGGCTCAGATCCTTCTTACAGCCGACGCGGTTGAAACGGAAAACAAGCGCCGCAACATAAACAATACCATCGACGAACTGCTGAATATGGGAATTATCCCGATCATCAACGAGAACGACACGGTATCTATCGACGAGCTCGAGGGCAACAATATCGGCGACAACGACATGCTCTCGGCGATAGTTTCTCACATTATAAACGCCGACAGGCTTGTTATTCTGACCGATATCGACGGTCTTTACGACGCAAACCCAAGAGTTTGCGAAACCGCGAAGAAAATTGACGTCGTTACAAAAATCAACAAGTCGATCCTCGATATGGCGGCAGGTACCGGTTCAAACCGCGGCACGGGCGGCATGATAACAAAGCTGCAGGCAGCGGATTACGCCACCAAGCGAGGCATAGAGGTTCACGTTATTAACGGCGACAACCCAAAGCTCGTATATGATATTTTTGAGGGCAAAACGCCCGGCACTAAATTTTTGGCACAGAAATAACCCGAAAGGACGGTTTTGATATGACACAGCTTGAAATTATGGGCGCTAACGCCAAAAAAGCCGCTCGCGTGCTTATGAATGCGGGCGCTAAAAAGGACGAGGCTCTTAAAGCCATAGCCAAAGCGCTCAGGGAAAACTCCCAGACGATTATCGCGGCAAACGACATCGACATCGAAAACGGCAAAAAAGCAGGACTTACCGCTTCCCTGCTCGACCGTCTTAAGCTTGACGAGGCAAGGATACTAGGCATGGCTGACGGCGTTGAACAGGTTGCCGCCCAGCCCGACCCCATTGGCAGGGTTATTGAGGGCAGAACCCTTAAAAACGGACTGCAAATTGAGAAAATCACCGTTCCAATGGGCGTTATCGGAATCATTTACGAGGCTCGCCCCAACGTTACAAGCGACGCCGCCGCTCTCTGCCTTAAGGCGGGCAGCGCCGTTATTCTGCGCGGAGGCAAAGAGGCTATCAACTCCAACAAGGCTGTAATGAGCATTATGCGCGACGCGGTAGAGAGCGTTGGTCTGCCCCGCGACTGCGTTGCTCTTGTTGAGGACACAAGCCGTCAAAGCGCCACGGAGCTTATGCAGCTCAGCGAATATCTCGACGTGCTTATCCCCAGAGGCGGCGCGGGACTTATTAAGAGCGTTGTTGAAAACGCCAAGGTTCCCGTAATTGAAACTGGCGTTGGCAACTGCCACGTTTACGTTGATGCGAGCGCCGACATCGAAATGGCGGCAAACATCATCTTTAACGCAAAAACTCAGCGTCCTTCAGTATGCAACGCTATAGAGACCATTTTGGTTCACAAGGATATAGCCGAAAAGGCTCTGCCCGCGATAAAGGCAGAGCTTGACAAAAAGAATGTTGAGCTTCGCGGCTGTGAGAGAACCCGCGAGATTTTGGGCGACTGCGTTGTTCCCGCCATAGAAAACGACTACGCAATCGAATTTCTTGACTACATTCTGGCGGTCAAGGTTGTTGACAACATTGACGAAGCGCTCGACCACCTTGCAAAATACAGCACAGGCCACAGCGAGAGCATTATTACAAGCGACTACGCCGCCGCTAACAAGTTCACCTCAGGCGTTGACTCGGCTGCCGTTTATGTAAACGCCTCGACGCGCTTTACCGACGGCGGAGAGTTCGGGCTGGGCGCCGAGATAGGCATCTCAACCCAGAAGCTGCACGCCAGAGGCCCCATGGGCTTAAACGAGCTTACCAGCATGAAGTTTATTATAAGAGGAAACGGACAGATAAGATAATCTGTCCGCCTCACATCAAAAGATACATCAGCGAGAAAATCAGCGTTGGGTCGTTCTTTTCGTCCATCAGCAGCAAAAGCAGCATTAATATTAGGCTGGTTTCCTTGTCCTTAAACAGCGTTTCAAGCATATTGGGCGCGGGCTTTTGCGGCATTACGCTGACCTGCGGCTTTTCTGCTTTTGGCGCGGCGGACGTTTCAGCCTTAACAGCGGAGGGCTTTTCGCTCTTTTCGGGAGCGGGCTTTTTGGGCTTTTCTTCATTCGGCGTGCGCCTGCCGTGCGACATCTTTCTGGCGCGTTCAAACGCCTCCTCCTCAAAGCTTGGCATAACTCACCTCCGCGCTATAAAAACAGTCCGCTGTCTTTTATCAGCGGTATGATTTTGATAAGACTTATAAGCTTTTGGGCGCTTTGCAGCCGCTGCAGCTTTTCGCCGCTGAGAAACGGCTTAAGGGCGTTGAGCAGCGCCGCGGTTTCATCATTCGGCTTTGAGGCGCTCATAAGCGGAGCAAGCTTTGACAGCGCCGACATCATCTCGGGGCTGCCGCTTTGTACGGACGGCTTTGGCTCGGGAGCAGGCGCTGTGTTTGAAAGCCCGAGCTTTTCACCGAGGCTCTGCACCTGGCGCATAGCCTCGGGATTGCTCATTATTTTATTTATGGTATCCTGTAATTCAGACATGTTTTTTCACCGTTACTTATCTTCAAGCAGCTTTATAAGCGCCTGAGCCTCGGGGCTGTTTAATAGCTCCCTTGTCTTTTCGGGGTCGCTTAAAATCGACTCAACCTGCTTTGCGGTTTGGCTGTCGGCATTTTTCAGCAAATCGTCCGCGCTGCCCTTTTGGCACGAGCTTTTGATTTGCTCGGGAGACAGGTTAAGCTGCCTTGACAGACTTTCAAATAATTCGTTGGCGTTATCTGCCATAATACCACCTCGGTTTATTCTATGCGCGGATATCAAATATAGAACGGAGTTTTTTATGCGTATTTTAGTTATTTCCGATACTCACGGAGATTTTTACTCGATGAAAAAGGCGCTTGACGCCCAGCCCAACGCAGAAGCTATAATCCACTGCGGCGACGGAGGCGAGCAGTTTGAATACATCAGACAGACCTGCGCGGATAAAACCGTTGTAGGCGTGCGCGGAAACTGCGACCTGCGCAGCAAGCTTCAGCCTGTAGAGATAACTGAAATAGGCGGCAAAAAGATTTTTGTTACTCACGGTCACCTTTACAACGCGAAATATACTATTATGGATTTAATTTACGCCGCCAAAGAGCAGGGCGCGGATATCCTTCTGTTCGGTCACACTCATATGCCGATGATCGACTACTATGAAGGGCTGCATATTATGAATCCCGGCTCATGCGCAGGCTACTTTGCCTCATACGGATATATCGACATCACCGACAAGGGCGACATCGTGACTAATATCGTGAAGCTTGGCAGGTGACGCAGTTTGAATTTTGAAGGTTTTGAATTTGACGCTCAGATAAAAGCTTTTTTGGACGAGCTTGACAGAAGCAAAAGGCTGCCTCACGCGCTTATAATCGAAAGCCCTGACGCAAACAATGCCGAGAAGCTGGCAGTATTCCTTTCGATGTATGCTGTATGCGGCGGCGAAGAAAAGCCGTGCGGCGTTTGCAAAAACTGCATCAACGCCAAGAGCGGCAACCACCCCGACGTAACATATCTTAAGCTTGTTCAGAAAAAGACCGTCTACACCGTTGAGCAGATGCGCGAGCTGATTAAAGACGCTTATATTATGCCCAACGACGCGGCGGCAAAGGTATATATTTTAAAGGACTGCGACGAGCTGTTTTCTGTTCAGACTCAGAACACGTTTTTGAAGCTTGCTGAGGAACCGCCCCAAAATGTTCTTTTTATACTGATTTGCAAAAACTCGCAGCGGCTTCTTGAAACGATACGCTCGCGCTTTACCCTGATAAGGATGCGCGGTGAGGAACAGTTCGACGAGGAAGCGGCAGCGGCGGCTGAAAAAATAGCCGTCAGCATTGTTGAAAACAGGGAGTATCCCCTGCTTAATTCGCTCAACTCGCTCAAGGACAAGGACGCGGCTCCGCAGATTTTAGCAGCGTTAAGGCTTTGTCTGCGCGACGCTCTGGCGCTGCTCTCGGGCGGAAATCCGCTCGGAAACGCGCAAACGGCACGGATTTTAGCGTCCCGGCTTACAAGAAAGAAAATAATTGATATGATAGAGCTGTGCGTCAGCTCCTCAAATAAATTAAAACAAAACGTAAATATAAACCTCCTCACAACATGGATGTGCGGAGAGCTCAGGAGGATAACATGGCAGAGGTAATCGGCGTTAGATTTAAAGAGGTAGGCAAGGTTTATTACTTTGACCCTCAGGGACAAAAGCTGCGCAGCGGCGATATGGTGATTGTTGAAACCGCACGCGGTCTGGAATGCGGCGAGATTGCGCTTGCAAACAAAACCGTTGACGATGACAGCATTACGCATCCGCTTAAACCCCTTATCCGCGTTGCAACCGAAAAGGATTTGAACCACCTTGCGGAGAACCGCATCAAAGAAAAGAACGCGCGCAAAACATGTGAGCAGAAAATAGCCGCTCACGGCCTGCAGATGAAGCTTGTCAATGTTGAGTACACCTTTGACAACAGCAAAATAATCTTTTACTTTACCGCCGACGGCAGAGTTGACTTCCGCGCGCTGGTAAAGGATTTAGCAGGCGTGTTCCGCACCAGAATAGAGTTGCGGCAAATAGGCGTGCGCGACGAGGCGAAAATGCTGGGCGGTCTTGGAATTTGCGGCAGACCGTTTTGCTGCAACGGCTTTATGGGCGAGTTTCAGCCCGTTTCTATCAAGATGGCAAAGGAGCAGGGGCTGTCCCTCTCCCCTGTCAAAATTTCGGGAACCTGCGGAAGGCTTATGTGCTGCCTGAAATACGAGCAGGACGCGTACACCGACCTGCTCAAGCATACGCCTAAGGTCGGCGCTATTGTAAACACGCCCGAGGGCAGAGGTCTTGTAGTTGAAAACAACCTGATAGCTCGCACGCTAAAAGTAAAGCTTGACAGCGCGCCCGATGATGTGGCACCCAAAACGTTCACCGTAAAGCAGTGCCGCCTTGTTAAGGACGGTTACATCAAGGTTAACAAAAAAGAAATTGAGCAGCTTGGCGGACTGGAGTAATTACTGCCAAAACAGGAAATTTAACAAATAATTATTAAATAGACTAAATCACTTGCATTTTTTAAAATTTATGCTATACTAAAGTTAATCAAATAAGGAGGTGTACAATCCATGGCATATGTAATCAGCGATGAATGCATCATGTGTGGTGCTTGTGCAGATGAATGTCCTTGTTCAGCTATTTCCGAGGGCGACGGTAAGTATGTTATCGACGCTGACGCTTGTGTAGACTGCGGCTCCTGTGCCGATGTTTGCCCCGTAGGCGCTCCCGCTGAAGGCTGATTAGGTCACTGTAAAACCAAACTGGCGGCAAGGGTTTCCTTGCTGCCTTTATTCTTTTATTTAGATTGTCAGCTTTATTTCTCTTGAAGTCGGGCTGCGTCTGTTGTATAATAAGGTGCCTATGAAAACTATTCATATTGAGCCGCTTGGCTGCGGCATGGAAATATTTGTGTCGGCACAGGCTGCGGCACTATTCCGCTGCTTTGGCTTAAACAGAACAAAAGCCTTGCGGTATATGCGGTTGAGCTTCAAAAGGACGCCTGCGAGCTGCTTGAAAAGAGCATTGAGCACAACGGACTTGAAGATAACCTTACCCTGCTTAACGCCGATTTGCGCGATTTAAAGGGAAAACTGCCCTTCGGCGCGTTTGACGTTGTTTCGTGCAACCCTCCCTACAAGCTCGGAGGCTCCGGTATTTTAAATCCGGAGGCGCAAAAGCTTGTTGCGCGCCACGAGGCTGAGTGCACGCTTGACGATGTTTGCGAGGCGGCTTCAAAGCTTTTGCAGTTCGGCGGCAGGCTGTGCATGTGTCAGCGCCCTGAAAGGCTTTCGGACGTCATTGAAAGCATGAGGAAATTTGACATTGAGCCAAAACGTCTCAGGCTTGTTCAGCAGCGCAAATCAAAAGCGCCCAAGCTGTTTTTGATTGAGGGCAGACGAGGCGGAAAGCACGGCTTTATGGATGTGCTCCCAACCCTTTTTATAGAGGACGAGCAGGGCGGCTTTTCACAGGAAATGCTTGAAATATACGGAGATTACAAGTCAAAGTAATCCAATAAATAAGGAGCTATCATGTCAGGAATACTGTATGTTACGGGCACGCCCATAGGCAATTTGTCCGACTTTTCGCCCCGAGCTGCTCAGACGCTGAGCGAGGTCGACTTTATTGCCGCGGAGGACACCCGAGTAACCCTTAAACTGCTAAACCACCTGGGCATTAAAAAGCCGATGGTGAGCTATTACGAGCACAACAGGCGCGAGCGCGGCGAGATGATTTGCGAAAGAATCGAACAGGGCGAAAACTGCGCTATTGTCACCGACGCAGGTATGCCCTGCATTTCCGACCCCGGCGAGGACTTGGTAAAGCTTTGCGCCGAGCGCGGAATAAAAACCGTAGTTATCCCCGGCCCGAGCGCGGTTGTTTCAGCGCTTGCAGTGTCGGGTCTACCAACGGGGCGCTTCACCTTTGAGGGCTTTTTGAGCGTCAACAAAAAAAGCCGCGGCGAGCACCTTAAAAGTCTGCTGCACGAAAAACGCACCATGATTTTCTACGAGGCTCCCCACAAGCTGCCCGCGACTTTAAAGGACTTTTATGAAGCCTTCGGCGACAGAAAGCTGAGCATTGTGCGCGAGCTGACTAAAATCCACGAGGAAGTAATCCGCACCACCACAAAGCTTGCTGCCGAGCAGCTATCCGACGGCAGCGTTAAGGGCGAAATAGTGCTTGTGCTTGAGGGCGCTGAGGAAGAAACCGCGGAGAGCTACACCCTTGAGGACGCCGTTGAAATGGCAAAGCAGCTTATCGAGGGCGGCGAAAAAGCAACCGATGCTGCAAAGCAGGCTGCCTCGATGACAGGACTAAAGAAAAACGAGATTTACAGGGAGCTGATTGTATGACATACGAAACCGCGCTTGAAAAAATCCACTCGCTGCTGACCTTCGGCTCGCGGCCGGGGCTTAGCCGTATGAGAGAGCTGCTGCGCCGCCTTGATAATCCGCAGGACAAGCTGCGCTATATCCATGTTGCCGGCACTAACGGCAAGGGCTCGGTATGCGAAATGCTGTCTTATATTCTGACGGCGGCGGGCTACAAAACAGGGCTTTTTATATCGCCGTACATAACCGACTTCCGCGAGAGGATTCAGATAAACAACCAAATGATCGACAAAAAGACGCTTGCCGACGCGGTTGAAAAGACATACCCTGTGCTTGAACAGCTCAGAGCTGAGGACATTATCATCACAGAATTTGAGTATGTAAACGCTTTGCAATTTTATATTCACGCAGAGGCTAAGTGCGACATCGTTGTGCTTGAAACGGGCATGGGCGGTCTGCTTGACTGCACCAATGTCATAAAGCCGCCGCTGGGCTCTGTTATTACAACGATAGGGCTTGACCACACCGCTGTGCTTGGCGGTACTATTGAGGAGATCGCCGCTCAGAAATGCGGAATCATCAAAAACGGCTCGGCGGCGTTCACCTCGCGGCAGACGCCTGATGCTATGAAGGTTATTGAGGAGACAGCCGCGCGCATGAACGTGCCGCTGATTAAAAGCGAGGACATAAACCTCAGCGTTGAGGAATGCTCGCTTGAGGGCAGCCGCTTTTTGGCGAACGATTTAAACTGTACAATCAAGCTCGCGGGCAGGCACCAAATTGAAAACGCGCTTACCGCGCTCGCTGCAATATTCTATTTTAGAAATAAAAAGCTTTTATCGCTCAGCGATGAGGATATTCTTGACGGACTGCAAAACGCCGCAAATCCCGCGCGCCTTGAGCTGCTGTGCAAGGAACCTCCCGTTATTCTTGACGGAGCGCACAACCCCAACGGCGTTGAGGCGCTTAAAAAGGCGATTGAGGAGTTCTTGCCGGAGATTCCGCTTACCTGCGTAATGGGAATGCTCGCCGACAAGGACACCGATACGGCGGTTTCGCTTATGGACGGAGTTTTTCAGCGCGTTTACACCGTACCCGTGGACAATCCTCGCGCTATGGACGCCGAAACACTCGCCGAAAAATTCAGGGCTGACGGCGCTCAGGCTAAAGCCTTTGGCAGCGCCCTTGAAGCGATTGACAGGGCAATTGAGATTGCCGAAGCCGAAAGCGGAGCGGTTATTATCTGCGGCTCGCTTTACCTTGCGGGCGAAGTCAGACCGTATTTGCTGGAAAAATTTAACTGACTGACAGAATAAAACAAAATTTTTACGCTATACTAACTATGATTAGTATAGCGTTTTTTATTTCGCGTACTATGTGTTATGTTATTCCGAAAAGTAACGTTTTCGCGGGAAATACTGTTATACTAAACCGCCTAATCATCTGAACGCAAAAGGAAGTAATGCTATGATAGAAACCAAATTCAACAACAATGTATTGACCGCCTACATAAAGGGCGAGATCGACCACGACAGCGCCGCGAAAATCCGCTCGCATGTAGACGCGGCGGCGCAGTCGCTTAAACCCAAGGTGCTCTGCCTGGATTTTGGGGACGTGAGCTTTATGGACTCATCGGGAGTGGGGCTTGTTATGGGCAGGTACCGGCAGATGAAGCTGCTGGGCGGCGCACTGCGCGTAAAAAACTACTCCGATTCCGTATACCGTATCTTTGCGATGTCGGGACTTGAAGCCTTGGGGGTGCTGCAATGAAGACAGTAAACGAAATGAAGCTGAGCTTTCCGTCAAAAAGCTGCAACGAAGCCTTTGCGCGAAGCGCCGTTGCCGCGTTTATTATGAACCTCGACCCCACCGTGGGCGAGCTGAGCGATCTTAAAACCGCTGTGTCTGAGGCGGTTACAAACTGCATTGTACACGGCTACCGCAGGCAGAGCGGCACGATTTACATAAGCGGCAAAATAACTGCCGGCGGCAAAGTTACGGTTAAAATCCGCGACAGAGGCTGCGGAATAGCCGACGTCGCCCAGGCGATGCAGCCGTTGTTTACAACCGCCGCCGACGAGGAACGCGCAGGGCTGGGCTTTGCGGTAATGCAGAGCTTTTGCGACAAGGTGCGCGTAAAATCCGCTCCGGACAAGGGAACAACTGTGACGCTTGAAAAGCAGATAAGCGATGACGACTGACAAAGACAAGCTTGCAAGCCGCCA
>ONCY01000049.1 GCA_900316435.1 uncultured Eubacteriales bacterium
GATTTGAATAAAGCGGATTACGAAGGCAGTTCGGTACCTCTGATCATCAGCATCGATCACAGCGGAAGCGACAGCGCTTTTGAGGTCGCGGACGCCTTTGACTGGAAGCACGGCGAAAAGAAAATTATCAGACGCCCGTCAAATTTAGGGCTTAAAAAGCATGTGCTCACATGCGGCGATCTGGTAAAGGATTACGACGCCGTTATCGTTTTAGAGGACGATTTGATGGTATCTCCCGCAATGTTCTCATACGCGCGCAGAGCCGTAGAAAAGTATAAGGACAACAAAAACATCGCGGCGATCTCGCTTTACGCCAAGGGCTGGAGCGAAACAGCTATGCAGACGTTTACTCCCGCTTTATCGGGTGACGACACATATTTTATTCAGACAGCAGAGTCATGGGGGCAAATCTGGCTTAAAGACGAGTGGCTCCGCTTCAGGGACTGGCTCAAGGATAACGAAACGCCGTTTGACGGCATGCACCACATCCCTCATAACGTAAGGGACTGGGACGAGCGTTCATGGAAAAAATATCACATCAGGTATTTTATTGAAAACAACAAATATACGGTTTATCCGTATATGAGCTTAACAAGGTGCTGCGGTGAAGAGGGCGAGCATTTAAAAAACAATAAAAAAGTGTCAAACGCAAGCCGGATACAGGTTCCGCTGATCGAATCGCCGCTCCATGATTTCCGCTTCGCCGATTTTGACGATGAAAAGGCGGTAAAGTACGACGCCTTTCTTGAAAGAGTTATTGAAAACTCCGGCGCCTGCTATGATTTATACGGGCAGAAAACACAGTTTAAAGGCTATCGTTACGTAATTACTCCTAAAAACCTGAATTATAAGATAGTTGAAACATACGGGCTGCTCTTAAGGCCGCACGAGGATAACGTAAGGTTCGGGCAAAAGGGCGACTACTTTTTAAAATATGATTTATCTCAGCGCCAAAGCAACAGCTCCCGCATAAAATCCGAGGAAGCGCTGATGTTTTACGGCGGCAGAAGCTATGAAAACGTAGCAAACAGTATGCGAATTTCCGAAATGCTCCGCAATCTGTTCCGAGTTGCTTCTCACAGAATAAAAAAGAAATTTCGCCGCAAAAAGAAATGATTGGATTGAATAGGTAAATGTTTTTCAGCGTATTGATTCCGCTGCATAATGCGGAGAAATATTTTCCAGAGTGCATGGATTCCGTTTTGGTTCAGGATTTTGACGACTATGAGATAGTTGTCATCGACGACGGCTCAACGGATAACAGCGGCGCTATTGCCGACGAGTATCAAAAAAACAATCCCGAGCATGTGCGCGTAATTCATCAGGAGAATACGGGCGTGCTGCTTACGCGCAGGCGCTTATTACAGGAATCAAAGGGAGAATATATCCTGTGGGTTGACGCCGACGACGCCGTTAAGCCCGAAATGATGAAGGACTTGCACGGCGAAATAACCGACAAGTCACCCGACGTGATTGTCTGTAACTTCGAGTTTTATGACAAGCCCGGCAAGACCGTTTGCTCCTTGCCGCTGCCAGACAAAGCCGTGGTTAAGGGCAAAGAAAAGCATGACGTTTACACAAAGCTGCTTCTCGGGCGCGATATGAACGAGCTCTGGACAAAATGTATTAAGCGTTCGATAATTGACATAGACGCCGATTATTCGGATTATAAGCATGTGCGTAACGGCGACGACAGGTTCTGTCTTATGCCGATCCTCGACGCCGCCGAAAGCATTGAGCATCTCGAAGCCTCATATTACCGCTACCGCATACTGCCCGAAAGCATTACTCATTCAAAAAATCACCTTGGGTATTATTCCTCCCGCACGGTCTTTGAAAGAATGATTGAGTATATCGAAAAATGGGATTTCACCGAAAAAGAGTGCCTTTCGTTAAGAAGCATGTTTGCAAATCAGTTTGTGGATTACGCGGTCAAGTGCGCAAATAACCCCGAGGTTGATTATAAAACCTTTTGCGGATTTATAGATGATATTCTGGAGGACGAAAAGAAAAAACCTATTTTTTCCGGCAGTCAAGTAATGTTCAAAAGTAAGGTGTACCGCAGGTATTACAGGCTTATGATGAAGCGGCAGTCCTTCAGGTTATATCGAAACATAAAAATGATCACTAAAATCCACAGAATGAAATCAAAAAAACAGAGGAGATAATTATGTCTGTTTTTTCGGTTATTGTGCCGATATATAACGGCGAACAGTTTATTCACAGGTGCGTTGACTCTGTTTTGGGGCAGACCTTATCGGATTTACAGCTTGTTCTGATAGACGACGGCTCCTCCGACAGGTGCGCCGAAATCTGCGATGAATATGCTGCCAAGGATAACAGAGTAATTGTTATACACGCTGAAAACAAGGGCGTTTCAGCGGCGAGAAACGAAGGACTTAAAGCAGCGTCGGGCGTATACCTTGCTTTCTGTGACGGCGACGATTTCTATAAAAACGATTTGCTTGAAAAAACATATAACACCGCAGTAAAATACAATGCCGATGTTGTAAGCTATAAGCTGGAGCGTATCTCAGGTGAAAAAAACCAAAAGCCCCGGGGCGAAAATGAGCTCGATATATTTGATCTGAACGGCGAAACCCGTTTCGGCTTCATGTACGACGTTGTCACCTGGAAAACAAAGGGCTGGCAGGCGTGCAGGTCGATTTTCAGGCGCGAAGCTGTTGAAAAAAACAAAATCAAATTCTGCGAAACCTGCAAAAGCTTTGCCGAGGATCTCGGCTTCACGCTTGAGTATCTGCTGTATGCGTTACGGATAGTATTCCTCAACGAATATCTGTACTGCTACTACGACGTCCGCGAGGACTCGATGATGAACAAAAGCCAAAAGGTGTATAAGCCCAACGAAGTCAATGAGTTGTCATATTATCTGCGGCCGAGAATCACATCCGAAATGCCCGATTCTCCGTTCTGCGTTTTCCATCATTATATCGTTTACGGTCAGCTTATGGACATGTATAAGGTAAAAAAATACAGCGGCTATTCTACGTGGATAAAGCTGATAAAAGGGATTGATAAGAAAGCGTATTTTAAAGAGCAGAACAGGGCTTATTACAAGCTTTATAAGCGGGAAAAGAATTTGTTCGGTAAAAACCGCGTTAAAAAATTCTATATTTCACGCGTCGGCATGGTGAACCGCTATCTTGCAAGCCTTAACAGGGCGGGACTGCTTTTTGACTGTGCCGCAAAAAAGATGCTTTCAAAGGTTTTCGGCTGGAAGCAAAACTAAGGCAACACCGCACAATTCGCGGCGCACGCCTTGCCCTAATATTTTCATAAGGTTTTTGTTGATATATGAAAACAATAAGAATAAATTTTACCGGGTTAAGCGGCCGAGGCGGTTTTAACCCGAACGACAATCAAATTTTGGATATTTTAAAAAAGCATTACAACGTTGAGGTCTGTGATGATCCCGACTATGTGGTCTGCGGCGTGCTGTACGCTCACGGTGTGTTTTCCGACGGAATTTTTGATGAATACATTCTGAATTATCCGTGCGTCCGAATTATGATCGAGGGAGAAAACTATGTTCCCGATTACAATCTGGTTGACTATTCAATTTGTCAGTACCCGATAAAATACCTGGACAGAAACTGCTATTTTCCCTGCGGAGTAGAGGCTTTTACAAGCGGAAAAACGGAATTCCGCGAGCTTCAGAACAAAAACAGGAATTACCCCGATGACTTCTTAAAAACGAAGGAACATTTTGCGTCCTTTGTAGCAAGTCACGATTCCGAGCACAATATCCGCGGCAACTTTTTTAAAGCCTTGAACAAGCGCAAGCGCGTTGAATCCGTCGGCTCGTATCTTAACAATCAGCCAAAGGGCAAAACCGTTGACTGGCTTGACGGCTCAAAACAGGAGTTTATCAAAAAAAGCAAGTTTGCTCTCTGCTTTGAAAGTACAAAAGATGAGGGCTTTATAACAGAAAAAATAGTTGAGGCGTTCTACGCCGACGCAATACCCGTTTATTACGGAAGCTCAAATATCAAAGAAATCTTTAACCCTAAGGCGTTTATTGATATAAGCGATTACCGCAGTTTTGACGATGCGATAGACAAAATCCTTGAAATCGAAAACGACGACAGGCTGTATTTCGAAATGCTTCGTCAGCCGATTTTCAACAATCCGAATTATCCCGAAGAAAAGCTGAATGAAGTTGAAAGCTTTTTGTGCCATATTTTTGACCAGCCATTAGACAAAGCCTACAGGCGCTCGCGTTATTTGGTCTCGGAATACCATGAGAATTTCATGCGCAGAGCCGTTACGCGTGAAAAAAACGGTGAAATCTGGCGCCCCGATAATGAAGTTGCAAAGGATTATTTAAAGCACCTTCCCAATCATCTGGGACATAAAATAATGGGCGAAAAGCGGTACGGCAAAATGAAAAACAAGCTTAAAAAATAATACGGTGGTTGTTTTATGACCCGAAAAAAAATAAAAATAAATTTTACGGGGTTAAGCATCAGAAACGAGTTTGACCCTAACGACAATTATATACTTGATGTTTTAAAGAAGCACTATGACGTTGAGGTCTGTGAAAACCCCGACTACCTGATTTGCGGAGTATTATACAAGGGCTTTTTTAACCGCGGACTGTATCATCAGTATGTTTTAAAAAGCCCGAAGGTCCGTATTTTGTTTTGCGGCGAAAACCTTATTCCCGATTACAATCTTGTGGATTATTCGGTGTGTCAGTATCCTATAGAATACCTCGACCGCAACTGCTATTTTCCTTGCGGTGTAGAAGCGTTTACAAACGGAAGGCTGTTTTTCAGGGAATTGCAGGACAAAAACCGTGATTACCCCGACAGCTTCTATGACACAAAGGAGCATTTTGCTTCGTTTATAGCGAGCCACGATTCCGAAAACAATATCAGAGGCGACTTTTTCAAAGCGCTTAACAGCCGAAAAAGGGTAGAATCCGCAGGAACGTATCTCAATAATCAGGACGGCGGAAAAACCGTTGACTGGCTTGACGGCTCAAAGGAGCGTTTGCTGAAAAAATGCAGGTTCTCCCTGTGCTTTGAAAGCACCAAGCACGAGGGCTTTATTACAGAAAAAATCGTAGAGGCGTTTTACTCGGACACGGTTCCGATCTATTACGGAAGCTCAAATATCAAGGAGATTTTTAATCCTAAAGCGTTTATCGACATCAGCGACTTTGAAACCTTTGACGCGGCTGTTGACAGGATAATGGAAATCGAAAACGACAGAACCCTGTACATGGAAATGCTGCGTCAGCCTATTTTCAATAATCCCCGCTATCCCGAGGAAAAATACGCAGAGCTTGAAAGCTTTTTACGCCATATCTTCGACCAGCCCTTGGAAAAGGCATATAGAAGGTCAAGATGCATAGCGGCGAAAAACCACGAGGACTTTATGAAGCGCGAGCTTGAAAGCGAGCTGGATATCAAAGTCTGGGAGCCTGCGGGCAAGGTGACAAAAGAGTATTTAAAGCATACCCCAAACCGCATAGGAATGAAGCTTTTGGGCAGCAGGCGATATGAGGGACTGAAAAACAAAACCAAAAAGAAAAGCGCCGCAAAGAAAGGGAAAAGTATATGAAAGAAACCGCTAACACTCAACAAAAATTTAAAACGCGGATTACTGCCGAGCACCGTCTGTTTGATTTACATATAAGAGAAACACTGTCTTACCGCGACTTGATCGGGCTGCTTGTAAAGCGTGGGCATTGATCCAGCCGCTTCTTACAACAATAGTTTTTACCGTTATTTTCGGAGGTCTGGCAGGACTTACCACCGCCGACGTTGAGGGCGACTACAAAATCCCGGGCTTTTTGTTTTATATGGCGGGTAATATCTGCTGGAGCTATTTTTCAGGCACTCTGTCGTCGACGTCAAGCACTTTTCTTTCCAACGCCGGCATTATGGGCAAGGTGTACTATCCCAGACTTGTTTCGCCTATTGCAACCGCGTTTTCGCATTTGATTTCTTTCGGAATACAGTTCTTGATGTTTGCGGGATTTTGGATATTCTTTGCCATAAAGGGCGGAACAAGCCTTTCGCTTACGCCTATGCTTCTGTTTATTCCCTTGATTATTATACAGATGATGCTGCTTTCTGTGGGGTTTGGCATTATTGTTTCATCCGTAACAACAAAGTACCGCGATCTGCAGATGCTTGTAGGTTTCGGACTGTCGCTTTGGCAGTACGCAACCCCTATCGCATACGGTCTTACACTTATTTCATCCTCGCATTCATTCGGAAAATATCTGTTCATTTATGAGCTTAATCCCATGACTCCTATAGTTACTACCTTCAGATATGCCGTTTTCGGCTTCGGCGTTTTTGACTTGCCTTGTTATCTTATAAGCTGGGCGTTTACAATAGTTGTATTTATGATTGGTCTTATTCTGTTCAGCAAAATCGAGCGTACATTTATGGATACGATATAGGAGATCACTATGGATAGCTTAATGATAAAAGTAGAAAATGTTTCTAAAAAATACAAGCTCGGTCAAATCGGAGGAATGACGCTGCGCGACGAGCTCCAGCGCAAATGGGCGAGGGCGCGCAAAAAAGAGGACCCTCTGAAAAAAATCGGTGAAAAGGATTATGAAATCGGAGAAACATTTCTGGCGCTTGACGGCATAAATCTTGAGGTAAAAAAAGGTGAAAGAGTCGGCATTATCGGCCATAACGGCGCGGGTAAATCAACTCTGCTGAAGCTTTTGTCACGCGTTACCGCACCGACAACAGGCGCAATTAACCTTGACGGCAGAGTAGCCTCAATGCTCGAGGTGGGAACCGGCTTTCACGGAGAGCTCACCGGCCGCGAGAATATCTATATGAACGGCGCTATTCTCGGAATGTCAAAAAAAGAAATCGATAAAAAAATAGAGGACATTATCGAGTTTTCCGAGGTGCGTCAGTTTATCGACACTCCGGTTAAGCGTTACTCTTCGGGCATGTTTGTAAAGCTCGCGTTCTCGGTTGCCGCTCATCTCGACGCCGAAATAATGATCATGGACGAGGTGCTTGCCGTAGGCGACGTCGCCTTCCAGACAAAATGCCTCAACAAAATGAACGATGTTTCAAGAAATTACGGCAGAACGATTTTGTATGTAAGCCATAACATGAACACGGTGCGTCAGCTTTGTCAGCGCTGTATCGTTCTCGATCACGGGCATATTATTTTTGACGGCTCGGTTGAGGAAGGCATAGCCATGTATATCAAGTCGGATCAGGAGGCTTCAACTCATTTTGATTTGACGCAAACGCCCCGCCCTTATTCAAGAATGGGCGTCTATCTAAGAGCGTTCTCTTTTGACTTTGTCGACAAGCGCGTTCAGTTCAGATACAACGAGCCGATCAATATGAGGGTAGGCTTTGACTATAAAAAGACCTATGCGTCGCTGCGCATAAGAATGGAAATCTATTATTTTGACGGCACAGAGATCGGCATCTATGAGTCCGAAACCTTCGGCGTCGACAAAACGGGCGAGCATTTTGCGGACATGAGCTTTACTCCCGATATTCTGCCGACAGGTAAGTATTTTACAATTATCGATATATATGAGCTTGACGGCTTGAACCGCCACTGGACTCAGGATCACCCATCTCAGAGGTTCTATTTTGAGATATTTGACGACGATCCCAACGGTATCCGCTGGGAGCATGAGGATATGGGACACGTCAGAATGGGCAAGCTGTATTTAAATAAACAATAAGTACTTTGAGGTATAATATGCGGACGAAAAACAACTCACAAAATAATGGACTTTTAAAAAAAATAACCCGTAAAATCGGCGGCGTTTGGCGCAGCCGTAAATCAAAAAAATGGAAACAGAGGCTTACAAACAAGGACTTTTCAATCGTCTGTTCCACATGTATCGGCGGTCACATTTATCACGATTTGGGAATGAAGTTTTTATCTCCCACAATCAACATGTATATTTCAAACCCCGATTTTATAAAGTTTGCCTGCAATTTAAAAGATTACATGTCGCAGGAGCTGCGGTTTGTCGAAACCGACAAGGGTTTTCCGGTGGCAATGCTCGGCGATATAGAGCTTAACTTTAACCATGCCTCTACAAATGAAGAAGCGGCGGACAACTGGAACAGAAGAAAAGCAAGAATCAATTACGACAACCTCTACTTTATCTTTTTTTACCGCGAGGGCATGACGATTGAGCAGATAAGAGAAATAGAAAAGGCGCACTGCAAAAGAGCGGCTGTAATTACATACAAGCCCCTTGACCTTCCTTATGCCGTACATTTGAAGGGCGACGGCACAACCACACAAAACTTTTTGGAAAAAGACTTGTTCGGAAGAATGCCTATTGAAAAGGAATGGGATTTTGTTTCGTGGCTTAACGGCGCTGATAACTAAAAAACCGCTTTTGGAGCTTCATTAACATGAAATCAGTAAGCATAATCGTACCGATTTACAAAGTTGAAAAATACCTAAGGCAATGCATTGACAGTATTATTTGCCAAAGCATAGACGATTTGCAGATAATCCTTGTTGACGACGGCTCGCCCGACGGCTGCGGTGCTGTCTGCGACGAATACGCCCTTAGTGACGACAGGATCATTGTGCTCCACGTTCAAAACGGAGGTCTGTCAGCCGCCAGAAACAATGGGCTTGCTCTCTGCGAGGGAAAGTACGTATTCTTTGCCGACAGCGACGATTACCTTGAAAAGAATGCGGTTGATGTTCTGTTTAACGCCGCTGAGCAGGCGCAAACGGATATCCTTCTGTACGATGCGATTTCATTTGACGACGAAAACCCAAGCCCGGATAACGCGGAAATCAATAAGTATATCCGAAAACACACTTACCCTTCGGTTTGTTCGGGGGCGGAGATGTTTTTGCAAATGCAGAAGAATGACGAGTACCGCTCTCCGGTTCAGTACTGCTTTTATAATAAGTCGCTGCTTGATGAACACGGCCTGCGCTTTCACGAGGGAATCCTTCACGAGGATCAGGAGTTTAATTTCTTCGCGCTTTTATACGCGCGCAGGGCAAAGCATATTCACGATGTTTTGTATCATCACCGCTTCCGCTCGGATTCAATTATGGGCAAACGGTTCAGCAAAAAGAACACCGACAGCTGGTATGAGGTTATCAAAACGGCTATGTCAAAATCCGATGTCTTTTTAAGCAGTCCGCAGACCGCTCAGGCTTTTAAAACAGGGCTTGCGTGGATGATAGAGAATTATTTTATATACATAAAGCGCTCGGTCGACGGCGAATCGGCTGAAACAAAAGCGCAGATACAAATACTCAGGCGCTCCCTGAAAAGTGTCGGCTATTACGGCGACGAAAGGATAAAAAACGCCGCGCTCAACCGCCGAAAGAAAAGTATTATAAAAAGCGTAAAGCTAAAGCTTTATCCGCGTTTATCCCCACTGCTGCGCAAAAAGAAATGAAAGGATGTTAAAAATGAGTTTTTATATCATTGATATTATAAACTTTATTTTGATTTTCCTTTTGCTGGACTTTTATAACGGCGCATGCGGCAACATCCTTGCAAAAAAGCTGAAAAACAGCCTGCTGACCGTGATTGTCCTTTTGCTGACGGCTGCTGTGGTCTGCGTTCCGTTTTCTTTCTTTACGGTTTCAAAGTCGGTTCTGCTGATTGCGGCTGTTCTCACTTTTATTATAATAATAGGCACAAGGCTTTTTGCCGAAAAGTGCAAGGCTTACACGGACGTTGAAGCGGGCAGGGAGGAGCTTTTTGCGGATAAAAAAGTGATGGTTCTGGTGCCTCATGAGGACGACGAAATCAACCTCGCGGGCGGCGTTATTGAGGAGTATATTAAGTACGGCTCCGAGGTTTACGTTGTATATTCAACTAACGGCGACGGCGACGAGCGGCATGATATGTCAAAGCTGGGAAATGTAAGGATCAGCGAGGCGGTTAAGGCGCTCTCCGTTTTAGGAGTGCCCGAAAAAAACATTGTGTTTTTGGGTTACGGCGACGGCTGGGACAAAAGCGGAGCGCATATTTACAACATCCGCACGGATGAAGTTGTTTTGTCAAGAGCAGGATTAACAAAAACTTACGGCTCAAAAACCCATGCCGCGTTTAACAACAATAACAGCTATACATTTTCAAATTATTATAACGACATAAAACAGGTCTTATTAAAATATAAGCCCGATACAATATTCTGCATTGATTACGATACCCACAACGAGCACAGAACTTTGTCAATGCTGTTTGAAAAAGCCATGGGCGATATTTTAAAAGAAATGTCTTACAGACCCGCGGTGTACAAGGGCTACGGCTACCGCACGGCGTGGAATGCGCCCGATGATTTTGCGGATTTTGAAAACGTAGCTTCAACCGTCAATTGCTGCAGCGAGGAAGATACAGTCGTTTACGATTGGGACAAGCGCTGCCGTTTTCCGATTGACATAAATTCCGTTTCAAGGGATTTGGAAAAGTCAAGGCTGTACAGCGCATTATCTGCTCAATCATCACAGAAAGCCGCGCTCAGCGCAGGTAAGATAATCAACGGCGACAAGGTCTTTTGGCGGCGGAGGACGGATTCTTTGCTGTATAACGCCCGGATTTTCGTTTCTTCGGGGGATAAGAGCAAGCTTACGGATTTCATGCTGCTCGACTGCGGCGACCTTATCAACCGCGGCGATATGCCGTATGACGGCGTGTGGCGCCCTGATAAAACCGATAAAGAGAAAGCGATTCACGCCGCTTTTTTAAAAGATACATACATAGACAGCGTTGTGTTATATGATAGCCCCTCTCCTGATGAAAGCATAACAAACGCCATTATTAAGCTTGACGACGGCACCTGTTTTTCCACGGGCAGGCTGCACCCGGGCGGAACTTCTGTTGAGGTAAAAAAAACCGCTCGCTCCTTTGAAATTATTATAGACAGTTTTGAGGGCAAAAGCTGCGGACTGAGTGAAATCGAAGCCTTTTCGGGCTCATGCGACGCTCCGTCGCTTTATAAGCTTACTGACGACAATGGCAGCTTTGCCTATGACTATATCATTTCCAAAGGCATTAATCAGGCTTTTAAAATTTATCAAAATACAGGGGCAACCGTAAAATACGATGATTTTGAAGTCCTCTGTAATAAAAAAAGTTGCAGGGCTATTATTGAAAACGAATGCGTTTTAGTAACCTGCCCCAAGGGTAAAAAATGCACGGTTTCATTACGGTTGAAAAACAGTAAGATATGTGATAAAATACTCGTTAGGAATCCGCGAAAAACAGCGCGGAAGCTAATAATGTATTGGCAGAAAACAAACATTCATAAATCCTACGCGCACAGGGCTTTCCGTACACTCAGGCCTCATTATAAAGCGTCGTAAGGAATTGATTTATAAGCCACCGGCTTAACAAATGAGAGAAAATGAGCAGTAAAAAAAAGATTTTGTACATAACCAGATATTCAATAGACGAGCCGTTTAACCTTCAAAAAAAGTTTGACGGTCAGTTAGCCGCGTTCAAAAACCTGGGGCTTGACGTTTATTATATCGGATATGACAGAACAAACCTCTACCTTATAAACGGTGAAAACAAAACGGTTTACGGCAAAACCCATTTTGCCCTTCCGCGTTATATCCACACCCAGTTTTACAACGACCTGCACAAAGCATCTGTAAAGGCAATAAAAGAAATAGGTCTTGATTATATTTACTGGCGCCTGTCGCCGCTGTTCGGCTCAAGCGTCAAAGTAGCCGAGGCAGCAAAGCAGTGCAATACAACCTTTATTCTTGAAATTCCTACGTTTCCTCCCAATCAGGAAACCCATCTCAGCGGGATAAGAAAAGCTTTTTCGGCTTATACAAAGCGGTTTTCCGACAGATACGACGAGCTTGTGGATTACTACGCGGTAATCGGCGACGACGCGGGCGGCTCATACAAGGGCAAGCCTGCGGTCAATATCGAGAACGGCATTGATATAAACAGCGTTCACGCCAGAACCCCCGTAAACGAGAGCGACACCGTCAATATCCTTGCCCTTGCCTCGATGTGCTATTGGCACGGCTACGACCGCATCATCAAATCGCTTGCCGCGTATAAGGGCAGCCAAAAGGTTGTTATCCATATGGTCGGCGGCAACGGCGGAGGCTGTCTTGATGAGTGGAAGGCTCTTTCCGAAAGCTTAGGGCTCGGCGAAAAGGTCATTTTCCACGGACAGATGTCGGGCGACGCGCTGGAGGAAATGTTCAACCTCTGCGACGTCGGCGTAAATTCGCTAGCTATGTATAAAAAGAATTTTGAAGCCTCAACCGAGCTTAAGGCGAGGGAGTACATCGCGCGCGGTCTGCCGTTTATTTGCGCCGTCGACGACCCTGTGCTTGAATTTGCCAAGGAGCGGCTCTGGTTCAGGATTCCAAACGACGACAGCATTCCCGACATGGGCGAGATCGTCGAATTTGTACTTAAAATGAAAAACACCCCTTCTCATGTGCAGAGCTTAAGAGAGCTTGCGGAAAACTATCTTACATGGGAAAGACAGTATAAAAAGTTATTTGAAATCGCGGGAGGGATTAATTGATGAAATACGCGTTAATAGGTTGCGGAAGAATATCGCCTAACCATATTGTTGCCGCAAAAAACAACGGCTTGGAAATAGCAGCTATTTGTGACGTTGATGTAAAATGCATGGAGGACAAGGTGAAGAAATTCACCCTGCCAGCGTCGGTGAAGAAATACACCGATTACCGCGAGCTGCTTAAAAACGAAAAGCCCGAGCTTGTCGCGGTTTGTACCGAAAGCGGAAAGCATGCTCAAATCGCTTTGGACTGCATTAACTCATGCTGCAACGTTATTATCGAAAAGCCCATCGCGCTTTCGATCGAGGATGCCGACGCGATTATTGAAGCCGCAAAGAAAAACAACGTAAAGGTCTGCGTCAATCACCAGAACCGCTTTAATAAATCAATCGCTAAGATTAAGGACGCCCTGGACAAAGACCGTTTCGGCAGACTGTTCCACGGCACGGCGCATATCCGCTGGGCGCGCGACTGGGAGTATTATTCCAGAGCAAAGTGGCGCGGAACCTGGGCTCAGGACGGCGGCTGCCTTATGAACCAGTGCATTCACAACATCGACCTTCTTATTTGGCTGATGGGCGGCGAGCCTGTTGAGGTTATGGCTTACACCGACAGAATGAAGCACGACTATATCGAAGCCGAGGACTTGGGAATCGCCGTTGTGAAGTTTGCCAACGGAACCTACGGTATTATAGAGGGCACAACAAACGTCTACCCGAAAAACCTTGAGGAAACGCTTTATATTTTCGGCGAGAAGGGCACCGTTAAGGCGGGCGGCACGTCCGTCAACAAAATTGAGGAATGGAGCTTTTCAGACGAGCTTGATATTGCCGACGAGGTCAAGGCTCAGTTTTCCGAGAACCCGCCCTCAGTGTACGGCTACGGCCATACCCCCTTGTACGCCGATGTTATCGACGCTATTAACAACGACCGTCAGCCGCTTGTTACCGCCTATGACGGCAAAAAGGCGCTTGAAATGGTGCTCGCGATTTATAAATCCGCTGCACAGGGCTGTCCTGTCAGCTTCCCGCTGACAGATTGTTCAACGCTTGATTTTATGGGAAGATTTAACTAAGGTATTTAAAATGTGCAATAAAACCAAGTATGACAAGTTTATAAAAACAACCTATGTCCCCATATACTCTCAGCCGTGGTGGCTCGACGCTATCTGCGGAAAGGACAACTGGGACGTCTGGCTATATGAAAAGGGCGGCAATATTTTAGCCGCAATGCCTTATTATCACGAAATGCGCGGAAGCTGGCGCTATATCACAAAAGCGCCCTTGACCCAGAACAACGGAATTATCTTTCTGCACGACAAGGGCTCAAAGCTGCAAAAGCGGGCTTCAATGGAAGAAAAAATAATTGACGCGGCAAGCAAGTGGCTTGATGAACAGTCAATTGATTTATACGAGCAGCAGTATATGCATACGTTCAACAACTGGCAACCGTTTTTCTGGAACGGGTTTAAGTGCGTCCTCCGCTATTCATATATTATTGAGGATACCTCAGATATGGAGCGCGTTAAGGAGAACTTCTCCGCAAAGCTCAGAAATGATATAAAAAAGGGCGAGCGCAACACTTCTTCAGTAGAAGCGTTGGACAGGGACGTTTTTTATGCCGAGCATGAAAAGATATTTAAAAAGCAAGACCTTCCGTGCCCGTTCAGCCGCGATTTATGGAACCGCCTGTTTGACGCGTGCAGCGAGCACAACAGCGGAACAACGCTCTGCGTAAAAAATCACGACAATCAAATCAGCAGCCTTGCGTACTTCGTCTGGGACGAAAGGTATGTTTACCTTTTAATGGGCGGCTCTGTTCCTGAGTTTTCAAATGAAAACACCTTCTCGTATTTAGAGCTTAAGGGAATCGGGCTTGCGCATGAAAAAGGGCTCGGCTTTGACTTTGAGGGCAGCATGATAAAAAGGATCGCAAAGGCGTTCAGAGATTTCGGCGCTGTACCCACACCGTACTACCGCATAAGGAAAATCTTTAACCCCGATATTATCAAAATGGAAGCGCAGCAGGAAATAAACAGGTTGAGAGAAGTGTAGCAGCATGAATTTCAGAGATTTAAAAAAGCAATATGAAGCCTTGAAGCCCGAGATCGACGCCGCAATTAATGAGGCGGTAACGTCGGCGCGGTTCATTTCAGGTCCTCAGGTCAGGGAGCTTGAGCAAAGGCTCGCCGGGTATGTCGGCGTTAAGCACTGCGTTACCTGCGCAAACGGAACCGACGCGATCACCCTTGCGCTGACAGCGTGGGGGATAGGCAGGGGCGACGCGGTTTTTGTACCCGATTTTACTTTCTTCTCAAGCGGCGAATGCCCCGCGGCTGTCGGTGCGACTCCCGTTTTTGTCGACGTTGACAAAAGGACCTTCAACCTTGACGCCGAAAAGTTAGAGCAGTCGATTAAGACGGTGCTTGATGAAGGCGAATACACTCCTAAGGCGGTCGTTGCCGTGGATTTATTCGGCTTGCCTGCCGATTATCAAAAAATCAGGGCTGTCTGCGAAAAATATGATCTGCTTCTTTTAGAGGACGGCGCTCAGGGCTTCGGCGGCTCAATCAACGGCAAAAAAGCCTGCAGCTTCGGCGATATAGCCACAACAAGCTTTTTCCCCGCAAAACCGCTCGGCTGCTACGGCGACGGCGGCGCTGTTTTTACCGATAACGACGAATGGGCTTCGCTTCTCAGGAGCCTTACCGTTCACGGAAAGAGCGGAAACGATAAATACAATAATATCAGGATCGGTATGAACAGCCGTCTTGACACTCTGCAGGCTGCAATCCTTATCCCGAAGCTTGACGCTTTTGAGCGGTATGAGCTTGATAAGGTGAACGAAGCCGCGGCGCTTTATTCACAAAAGCTTGCCGGAAGCGGTCTTGTTCTGCCCCTTATCCCCGAAGGCTTTGTAAGCAGCTGGGCGCAGTACACAATTCAGCTACCCGAAAATTGCGACAGGCAAAAGCTGATTTCGGCTCTTAAAGAAAAGGGTATTCCTTCCATGGTTTACTACGCAAAGCCCATGCATTTACAGGGCGCGTTTGAAAACACAAGAAGCGCAGTTGCCGACTGCGCGGTCACAGAGCGGCTCTGTAAAACCGTTCTCAGCCTTCCTATGCACCCGTATCTGGAGGAATCCGATATTTCATTCGTATGTAACAGTATTCTGGAGATTATTGATGAGTAAGCAAATCTGTTTTATTCTTGACTGGTACCCAACAAAGTCAAATAACGGCTGCGTTTTCGCAAAGCATCTTATTTACGCAATAGCCGACAAAGGCTTCGACTGCGTTGTTATCGCGCCGCGCATAAAGAATTCTCAAAACGAGAAGGTTCCCTATAAGCGCGAGGAAACGACCGACAGCGGCAGCACCGTCAGGATATTCACACCTGCTTATTATCATTTTTCATCAAGAAAGCAAACCATCAGGCTTTCAATGAACAGCCATTTTAAGGCGGTAATGAAAACAATTAAAAAGGAAAAGCTTAACCCTGACGCCGTTTACGGTCATTTTATTTATCAGTGCGGGCTCACCGCCGCAAGAGCAGGCGAAAAGCTGGGGATCCCGTCATATTGCGCGTGCGGTGAAAATTCAACCCGCTTCGCGCAGGGCGGTCAGCCTTATTCAACGGGGCTGCAATACGCGGGCTGGAAGGACATTTTAAGCAGGCTTTCGGGTGTTATCTGCGTTTCAAGCCATAACGCCGAGCTTATTGTAAAAAACGGCTTTGTACCGTCTGAGATGAAAACAGGCGTTTTCCCAAACGGCTTTAACGGCAAAAAATTCTTTTCTTTCGATAAATCAAAGGCTCGCAGGGAGCTCGGGTTTCCTGACGATAAATTCATTGTTGCTTTTACGGGCGACTTTTCCGAGCGAAAGGGGATCGACAAGCTCAGCCATGCGCTGAAGAGCTTTGACGATGTATATTCGGTTTTCCTCGGCAGCGGCGAAATAAAACCCGGCTGCGACAACATTCTTTTTTGCGGCTCGGTTCCTAATGATGAGGTCGTAAAATATCTCAACGCCGCCGACGTGTTCGTTCTTCCGACAAAGGGAGAGGGCTGCTGCAACGCGATTGTCGAGGCGCTTGCGTGCGGACTGCCCGTTATTTCTTCCGATTTGCCCTTTAATGACGATATCCTTGATAATACTAATTCTATCCGCGTTGACGTTTCCGACGTCAGTCAAATCGAAAACGCTGTCAATAAGCTGAAAACAGACGAAAGTCTTTTACATAAATTAAGTAAAGGCGCGGCGGACAGCGCAAAAAATCTGAATATAAATGTCCGCGCTGAGAACATTTTGAAGTTTATGGAGTTAAATTGATGAAGAGTAAAGCGTTGATCATTTCCAAGATAGCTATCCTGTGCTATTTTTTAAACTTTTATTTTATAAAAATTCTCACCGGAAGCTTTGTTCCGTACGGAACATATCTTTTCATTGGATTTGCTATACTTGGAGTCCTTATTTCAGCATACAAAGAGCCTATTTGCTTTTGTATCGATATAAAATGTTGGATCGCTTATTTCATTTATTCGTTTATAACGATCCCGATCGCATACAGTCAATCTTACGCGCTGGTCGGTCTGAGAGATTACCTGAAGCGTTTGATAGTTATCATCGTAATTGCATATATTTGTGAAAAAGAAAAATCAATTGAATACGCCATAAGGCTGTTGGCTGTTACAGCTGTTGCGTGCGCTGTAAGCTCATTGATAATGATGGAGGACTTCTCGCAAAAGCTTTCGTTCTCGTCAGGCGCAATTGTAAGCACCAATGATATCGGTTCTATTATGGCATACGGCTGTTTCGCCATACTGTTTGTTTTCGGAAGGGACAAAAAAAGCAAATTGTATCAAACGATCATTAAACTTGCTTATATTATAGCGGCACTTGTTGTTATCTCTGTTGCGGGTTCGAGAAAAAGCTTTCTGGCAATAATAATCCTTTTCATTCTGATTTTTTTGCTTTGCGGCCGAGATTTCTTCAAAAAAATGACGTGGGTCAGATTTATCGGTATCCTTGCAGTTATTGCGGTTGCTTTTTACTTTGTATATACTTATTTGCTGCCCGATTTTGAAGAAACAAACCTGTTTGTCAGGATAGCCGGAAGAAGAGCTGACATCGCGGCGGAATCGGATGAAGGAAGAATCAATCTTTATATAAGAGCGTTAGAAAGATTCTCCGATAACTTTATTTTCGGAATAGGCTATAATAATTTTGATTATCTTGAGGGCATTTATACTCACTCAACGTTTGCGGAGCCGCTTGCGT
>ONCY01000066.1 GCA_900316435.1 uncultured Eubacteriales bacterium
CGGTTTTTTTGTTCATATATTTTACCTCCGTCGGATTTTGTCGAATTCCGTTTGAATTATAACACTTAAGACGGCGGCAGTCAATTGTTACGGATTGATTTTTGATAAAACTCCTCTATGCTTTTCATAAAACCTTCGTCAAGAATATTGGCGAGTTTTTTGTCGGTGGGGTTCTCGGTCTCAGCAAGGTAACGGGCGCTTTCGCGGCTCAGCCAAACCGTGCTGTGCTCGCCTCGGTATTCCTCGTTTACTTCTACAATAACGGCGTTTGGATTTGTAATGTCGTCAGCCTTGCTTAAAATGCTTATTTCCGACGGCACGCTGTCATCGCTGTTGCCGCCTACGATCATAACGGGCTTGTTGCTCTCGTTTATGACGCTGACGGCGGATACATCCGACTTGTCGCCAAACAGAAAATAGTTTTGCAGGCACATAAACGGGTACTGTATGTCAGCAAGAAAGCCCACGTACTTTTTGGCGTTGTAGTGCATGTTTTTGTTTGGGGAGTCAAAGCCCGACACGCACACGGCGGCGCGGATCTGCGGAGCGTCCTCGAGCACAGTCGCCACGGCGTATCCTCCGAGAGAGTGACCGTAGAGCAGCAGAGGCAGCTCTGACAGCTCATTATCCTTTTCGACATATTCGATCGCTGCTGCGGCGTCAAGCCTTGCCTGCGTAATGCCTACGGTTGAGCTGCCCTCGCTGTGACCTACGCCTGTGTTTTCAAATGTAAATACGCTGTAGCCGTGGTCTATAAACCAGATTATCTCGGGCAGGTGGCGGTCGATGCAGGAGTTGATCCCGTTTACCACCATGACAAGCCCCTTGCTGTCGTTCTTTTGACGGTAAACGCAGCCGTAAAGCTTGTTGCTTCCCGATGAAAAGCTTACCTCGCTGCGCGGATATTTTGCGCTGTCGACGTCATTATAAGTCAGCTCAAAGGCATTGACGGTATTTGTTCGCGCAAAAATGACGTTGAACACAACCACCGAGCCCGCCATTGATACAAGCACATAGGAAAGGACGGTTACTATTAAGATAATGCACACCCTCTTTAAGCGGCGTTTTGATTTTGAAAGCGGCTTTTTCATGTAACTTTCCTTTCTATGATTGACGGATAATTAAGGGTTTATACACAAAAAGCGCCGTTTGACGGCGCTTTTGTCTTTTAATAATGAATCGTAATTGAATGTTTGCCCTCGTGCCTGAGCCAGTCTACGAACTGATCCCAGTTTGCAGCTATAACGACAGCGCCGATAATGTAGCAAACAAGGCAGATAATGCTTTGAGATATTTCCGTTGGCTGAAATAAAGCGGTTGCCCTTTACCATAGCCATGATGGAGAAAATCAAGCCGACAACAGCGCTGCATAATGCAAGACCGATGATGCCGAATACAAGGATCTTAGTGGGGGAGTCGCCTGTTGGAGTCAGCGCGTTGACAGGTCTGTCCTGAGAGGCGGGTGCGCCGCATTTAGGGCAGAATTTATTTTCGCCGATTTCGGCTCCGCAGTTTCTACAAATCATATTGTGCTCCTTTCGACGGCAAACGCCGTGTTTTTTATTTATTCGCCGACAATCGAGTCGGCTACAGTTCCATTTTCGCATATTTCACGCAAAAAATCAACTATTGTTTCGTCATATTTTTCGGGCGCGTTTATTTTTATGTGCGAGTGCCGTCCCTTTTCAAAATAAGCGAGCCTTTTAGGGGCAGGGCACTTATTGTAAAGGTCTTTGGCGCGGTGAGGCAGCGAGTACTTGTCCTCCTTGCTCTGCAGCATCAAAATCGGTTTTTTAAGCTTGCTTATCCTGAAAATGGGGCCGTCCTTTTTGATGTCATAGCCGGTAAACAGCTTCAGGTAGCCCCTGACCTCTATCATCGACGGGAAAACAGGCTGCTTTGCCTCCTTAACGTGAAGGTACAGGCTCTCGTAAAAGGTGGTGAACATCCCCTCGCTCGTCATGCCCTGCATGTAGTCGGGGCAGTCATCGGCGGTCAGGGCAAACAGTGCGTTAGAGGCGCCTATGCAGATTCCGTGCAGGTAAACCTGCTTGTTGCCCAAGTCGTCGTGCAGCATTTGCGCCCAGCGAAGGATGTCGCGGTGCTCGTTATAGCCCAGCGAGTTGAGCCTGCCGTCCGACTTTCCGTGAGAGCGGTTGTCGATTACAAGAATGTTGTAGCCCGCTCTGCGGTAGGGTTCGGCAAAGTAGTAGGAGTAGAGCAGCGATTCGGTGCGTCCCGCGATGATGATAGCCGCTTTGTCAAAGCCCAGGTCAAAATATTCGCCGAAAAGATGGTACTTGCCGCTGTAAACATCGACCTCGCGCCTGCCTGCCGAGTACTTCTCAGCCCAGTCAAGTCCGACGTAAAACATCTCGGTTATTTCCTTGTCCTTAGGCAGGCTGCACTTGCGGCGCCATTTGCTTTTTCGGGTGCGCACAAGCAAAATGACGTACAGCCCCGCGGGAATGAGAAATACGGGGGCAATAATTAGAAAAAACGCCGCCGCCCAAATCAATATCCAAATCCAAATGCTCATAATTTCCTCGTTTATGTTCTAAAATAACAGATTACACAAGGCCGATAATCCAGTGGTACACGCTCATGCCCGCGTCCACAAACTCAGCCTCAAGCAGAGGGTAATTCTCCTCAATTGCCTCAAGAAGCTCGTCCTCAAGCTCCTGATCGATTCCCTCGCCGCGGAAAATAATGCAGGTTTCCCTGTCGTCGATGTCCTCGACCTTTCCCAGACCGTCGATGATCGCCTGCTTCCAGTCGGTGTTTACGCATGCGATCTTATTGTTTACCAAAAGGATCTCCTCGCCCTTTTTGCAGCTTATCTCATGGTAAGAATAGTCGCGTGAGGCGGTTGTTTCGCAAAGCGTAACGGTGTTTTTAAGGCCGTCGCGCATTTCCTTAATGCGGAATTCGATGTTGTCGCTTGCCTGCATGTCCATCGCAATCGCAAAATACCCCTCGGCAACGCTGCGTGAGGGAAGCACAGTGATGTTGTCGGCTCCGTAAAGCTTTACGGCCTGCTCTGCCGCAAGAATAACGTTGGGGTTGTTTGGCAGCACCACAATGGCGTCGGCGTCAAGCTGAGCAAACGCGTCAATAAATTCCTGAGAGGATGTGTTCATCGTCGCTCCGCCGTCAATTACAACGTCGCAGCCGAGGTCCGTAAACAGACCTTTCATGCCCTCGCCGTTTACCACGGAAACAATAGCAAGCTGCTTATGCTTTTTTGTTTTAAGCTCTTTGTCGTGCTCGTTGTGCTGAACCTGCATGTTTTCAAGCTTAAAGGTCAAAAACTCGCCGTATTCCTGGCTTAAGGTGATGATCTTTGCGGGTATCAGCGTGTGGATATGCACTTTTACGCGCTTTTCGTCCTGAACCGCCACAATCGAGTTGCCGTAAAGCTTAAGGTCCTCGATATACGCGCTTATTCTGAAGTGGCGGTTGTATTTCGGCGCGTTCATAAGCTGAAGGATAAACTCCATGCAGTAGCCGTCCTCAAAGGCGCTGTTCTCGTTGAACAGATCAAAGTTCAGCTGCTTCGGCGGCTTTGGAGCGTCCGATTCTTCGGCTTCGATAATCTCGCCGAAAAGGGCTTTAAGCATACCCTCGGCAATTGCTATAAATCCCAAAGCACCGCTGTCAACAACGCCCGATTCCTTAAGCACGGGCAGCATCTCGGGGGTTTGGGCAAGGGTTTTCTTCATCTCGGCAATGTACATCGTGAAAAGCTGCTCAACGGTTGTGTAGCGGTTGAGCTGACCTCTTATATGTTCAATTCCCTCGCGGGTTACGGTCAGGATCGTGCCCTCGGTGGGCTTTACAACCGCGCTGTAGGCCGTGCGGTAGCCCCTGATAAGTCCGTTTCTAAGCTCGCCTACGCCAAGCTGGGCGCAGCGCGCAAGCTCCACATAAAAGCCTTTAAAAAACTGCGACAGAATAACGCCCGAGTTTCCTCTGGCTCCGAGCAGCATGCCCTCGCTGAGCTTTTTAAGGTAGTCGCCCGCGACAGCCGTAGAATAGGCGTACTGTATTCCGTGTTCAAGTGTGAGGCGCATGTTTGTGCCCGTGTCGCCGTCCGAAACGGGAAAAACGTTCAGACGGTTTATTTCGCTCTCTTGGGTTTTAAGGTTTGCAAGTCCGTTTCTGAGCATTTGCTCAAGCTGAGAGCCGTTTATTTTTTTTGTACTCATAAATTAGTCGATTACTCCGCTGAGTTAATTAATTTGTTGATAAGTTCCTTTTCCTCTTTGAGCTCCTCGGAAATAGGCTTGCCCATGTAATATGCAGCCATAAGGCCGGGGCCTACATTGATGCCCGAGCCGGGGAATACGTCTACAATGCGGACTTCCTTGGGCTTGATTGTTTCTTCAAGCAGCTCCTTGTACTTCTGTGCCTGAGCAAGTCTATTTGACTGAGCAATGAAAACAGTCTGGTTCTCAGCGTCCTCGATGGTTGCGGCAACGTACTTAAGCAGAACCGCGTACGCCTTTTTAGCGCCCTTTGCCTTGCCGATAACCGTTGTCATTCCGTTGTAGTCAAATTCGCCGATGGGCTTTATTCCTACAAGAGTTCCCATAAACGCCTTTGCGCTGTTCATTCTGCCCTTTTTGGCAACAAAGGAAAGGTCGTCAAGCCAGCCCGCCTGATGATAGCGGCACTTGTTAGCCTCAACCCATTCGGCGATTTCCTGCATGGACTTGCCTTCATTTTTGAGCTGAGCCGCCTTTACGGCGATAAGTCCGAATCCGGGGCCGAAGCGGAGCGAGTCGATAACCTTGATGTCGGCGTCGGGGTATTCCTCCAGAGCCTGCTCGCGGCCTTTAACGGCAAAGCCGTAGGTTGCGCTAAGCCCCGATGACATGGTGATAACCAGCATGTCGTAACCCTCGGCGGCGTAGCTCTTGAAGGCGTTTGCGAACATGTCGGGGTTGGGCGGTGCGGTTGTGTAGCCGTTGGGATTCTTTCTGAGTTTGTTGTAGAACTCCTCACGTCCTATGTCCTTCCAGCTCAAAAACTGAGAGATCTCGGATTTATCGGGCAGAGTGATGTGACCGAGCACGACCTTAATGTCAAGTTCCTTAAGCATTTCCTCGTTGAGGTCGCAGGTGCCGTCTGCGATAATTACAAATTTTTTCATAAAATTTCCTTTCCTTTGCGCTAAAAATATTTATTCAAAAAGCCTGTAAGCCGTTTTTCTACGGTTTCGGGGTCTTTTAAAATACTGAGTGTGTGCGGCGCGTCCTCAACAAAAAGGATCTCCTTTTCCGAGGCGCACGCCTTGTAGTTTGTTTCAGCCCATCTATACTCCACGGTGTCGTCGTCAGTGCCGTGAAGAAAGAAAACAGGCACCTTTGCGTTTTTAAGCGAGAGCACGCTCGGGCGGCGGATATCGACCCTCAAAAACAGCCTTGTCAGCAGTGCCTGAGCCGGCAGCATGATTTTGGGAATGTGATTCTTTTGAGAGTCGCGCTTCATCTGCTCGTAAACCGAGTAGAAGCCGCTGTCGATTACCATGGCACGCACATTGGTGCCATCAAGACGGTCGGAGGCGCCCGCAACGGTGAATCCGCCCATCGAGACGCCGTAAAGCAGAATCTGCTCGGCTCCGCGGTTTTCAGCCCACTTTACCCAGCTGAGCACATCATTTTGCTCGCGCAGCCCTATTGTAGACCACCTGCCCGCGCTTTTTCCGTGGGCGCGGTGAGTTACAAAAAGTACGTTGAAGCCGCTTTTCATCAAAAACGCGCCGTGAGCCGAAAGGTTGGTGTAGACCTCGGCGTTAAAGCCGTGGAAGATGATAGCGGTCTTTTTCATACCCAGGTCGTAATAATCCGCTGCAAGCCTAAGCCCGTCATAAGATGTTGTAAAGACCTCCTCTACGGGGTGGCTCTTTACAAACTTGCGCTTTTCGGCTATTCTGCCGATGTAAGCCATGTAGTAGTGGTCTTTGTATTTTTTCAAGTTATACTGTTCAAAGGGCTTTGTCTTTTTTCGGCTGAATACCGCCAGAAAAATAGTAAAAGCGGGCAACAGCAGAAAAATAACGAACAGCGCGGCTGCTATTACCGCAATCCATACCCAAATCAAAAATAAATCACCTATTCAAATAGTTTTCCGCCCATAAGAGTCGAGCTTATTTCGGAGCTGCCCTCAGCCCAAAAATATTTTACGGTAGAGCAGTGCTTTCCGCTTACCGAAACCGTAACGCGCGGGTTTAAAAGCGTTTTTGTAACGCCGCCTGAGAGCGGCTCGTCAAGCGATAAATTGACCTCGGCGTTTGAAATAGCCACAGCCGCCATCCCGTTTTCACAGGATATTGAAAAGAAGAATTTATCGCTTACCCATCTTCCGCTCAGCTTCTTTTTAATGCCGGCGTCGCGGATATCGGTGCCGAAAGAGCGCTGTGCGGCGTGCGAAAGCAGCTTCCATGCGTATCGCGCGCTGTTGCGCAGAGCCTCGCACTTGATTCCGTTTATATCGCGCTTTCGCTTCTCTGGAAAAATACCCTCGTCGCTTGTGTTTTCGGGAACCAAGGCAAGGTAAACGTCGCAAATCGGGCGGTTGAGCCAGCGCTTGCGCACGTCCTCTTCCTGGGTGCAGCGCGCCTTTCCGAAAACGCACTCGTTTACAAAGTGCTCGCAGTTGTTGTGAATGATGTTGTAGCCGGTTTCGCCTATCCTCGCTCTGGCGCGGCGCACGGTTTCGTCGTTTGAAAGGCGGCGCTTTTGCTCCGAGCGGTCAAGACAGGCTGTTTCTACAATGCAGCCGCAGGCAAAGGTATCTACGTCCGTAGCAATAACCTTGACCTCGCCCTCAACGGCGCGGTTTTCGGCTGTGGGAGGCAGCCCAAACTGGATCACCTCGTCCTCGCTGACAAAAATACCGTAATGGTACAGTCCGCCGAGGCGGATCCTCACCATATCGCCGGCTTTGCATTCAACAGGCTCCCACTTCATGGCAGCCTTGCCTCAATGTAGCTTACAACGTCGCCTACGGTCTGGAACTCGCCTACGCCCACGTCGTCAAAGCGTATGCCGAACACTTCCTCGGTGGCTATTATCATATACAGCATGTTTACCGAGCTGAGCCCCAAATCGTTCAAAAGATGAGTCTGCTCGGTTACAAGGTGAATTGTGTCGCGGCTGCTCTCGTCGGCGGAAAGCAGTACCTCTTTTAATTTTTCAAGAATTTCGTTACGGTTCATTGACATTTTTTATATCTCACAATCTTCATACTTGGTGTTCTTTCAAAGTCTGATGTGCGCACGGTGATTTTGCTTACGCGCTGGAACGGCGGCAGAGCGGCGTTGATTTTTTGAAGCTCATCTTTTATGAACGCGGGAACGTCAATATCGCCGAGCTTTGCGGTCTCGGTGGCGCGCGGAACGACCTCAAGCGAGAGGAAGTGCTTTCCGTTTTCGTCAACGTCCTCAAATACCTGTGAATCCTGAATATAAGTGACGGTGTTGAACTGCGCCTCAAGCTCGGCAGGGGAGATATTTTCGCCGCTGGGCAGTACGATTATCTCTTTTATCCTGCCCGTGATGTAAAGAAAGCCGTCGTCGTCCATGCGCACAAGGTCGCCCGTACGGAACCAGCCGTCCTCGTATGAGTTCGGCTCCTGTCTGCCGACATAACCGTCCATCATGTTTTTGCCCTTAAGCCAAAGCTCGCCGTCAACGATTTTATATTCCATTTCAGGGAAGATAAGTCCCACCGAGCCGGGCTTGTTAAGAGGCTCGGGGTTGCCCGAAACAAGATTCGCCGATTCTGTAAGGCCGTATCCGGGGTAGAGGTTTACGCCGAGCTTTTTGTATTCCTCAACAAGGTACTGCGGAACGTTTGCAGCGCCGCAGATAATTGTCTTTAAGCTGTCGCCCCACATGTTTCTTCCGAACTTTTTGGAGAGCGTCATCGCCATCTCGGCAAGTGCGGGCACAAGCACCATAATAGTGGGTCGGAACGCCGCACATTCGCGGAACATGTTTTTGTTGTCGCGACAGATAAGGATTGTGCTGCCCGTATAAAGCGAGGCGAGCAGGTTGCGTATAAGACCGAAAACGTGCGACAGCGGAAGAACCAGCATGTATCTTTGCTCAAAGGTGTCTGGCACGCCGAGGCAGCTGTTGATGATTCCCTGCAAAACAGCGGTGTTTGAAAGCAGCGCGCCCTTCGGGGTTCCCGTAGTGCCGCCCGTCATGATAATGGTGCAGCCGTCGCTGCCCTTGAATTTTTCCGCAGGTGTCAGCGTATCGGAGCTCTCCGCAGCGTCAACAACGGTCAGGTCACTGCAGAGCTTAGCCTTGTCGGCAGTTGCAAATGAGGTGACAATAATGCTGCAGCCAAACATGTGAGCAACGCCGTAAACCGCCTTTTCGTCCAGGTGAGCAGGAAGAACCGCGGCGGTGCAGCCAAGGGTTACAGCTGCAAGGTACGCTTTTACAAGCTCATAGCTGTTGGGCATAAGCAGAGCGACTCTGCATTTGTCGGCTCCGCTGTTCTTTAGAACCGTGCGGAAATTCGCAACGTCCTCGGCAAGCTGCGCGAAGGTGTACTCTTTGCCGTCGTCGACAACGGCGGTAAGGTCTGAGTATTCGCGCGAGCGCTCCTCCCACATATCCGCCATGGTGTCAAAGCTCTTGATGCGGTCAAAGGTTTCGCCCGTGTATTTGCGGTAAAGGTCAAGAGTGTCTGCAATCATCGGTGATCCTCCTTTATTTTTGGGTTGTATGTTTAGGCAAGCTGCTCAAGTTCTTCCTCGCGTTCGCGGAGCAGCTTGGTTATTTCCTCGATTTTTGAGAACGCGGGCATACCGCTGTACATCTTGGTAATGTCTACGGGCTCGCCTATTACCGCCTTTAAACGGCTGTACCAGTGCGCTCTCGGCTTTAAATATATGGGTACAATCGGGCACTTGCTCTGCAGTGAAATAAGCACCATTCCCGACTTGAATTCGGTCATTTTTTCGCCGCTTCCGACATGTCCCTCGGGAAACAGCACCACCGCCTTGCCCTGTTTAAGGCTGTCGGTAATGGTTCTGAAAGAGCCTATGTTAAAGTTGTCAGCGTCAATCGGTATAAGGCAGCCCGCCGCGTTGAAAAACGGCCCCGCCTTTGTTTCAACAAACGCCTTGTGGCACACAAAATACAGGCGGCGGTACCACACCGCGAACATCGCGAAAGCAGGGTCAACAAAGCTTGAGTGGTTGCTTATTATCAGTGCTCCGCCGCGGATCCTCTTTTTAGCCGCCTTTGAGGCGTAGCGGATTTTCGGCCGCAGCCAGATAAGCCCGGGCAGCGCACCCGAAAACCTCATGAAATCCATAAAAAAGCAGCGCGGCGAAAAAAGCTTTGCCTTACCGTTTTTGTTTGTCATATAGCTGTTTCTCCAAACTGATGATTTTGTCGCGCATTAGGTTAGAAACCCTCTCGATATTCTCTTTTTCGGAAAGGTTCGGGTCAATAAGGTCGCGCGCATACATGGGTGTGCCTATAATCACCCTCGCGCGTTTTTTTGAAAAGTAAGCGCCGTTTGTAAACGCCGGGATTATCGGCGCGCCGCTTAAAAGCGCAAGATAAGCCGCTCCCGGCTTGAACGGCAGCGGACGCTCCTCACCCTTAAGAGGCAGGCGGCTCTCGGGATAAATCTCTACCACGCCGCCGCGCTCCAAAATCGCTTGCGATTTTGTAACGCATGCAAAGTCGTTTGCGCCCCTGTTTACGCGAATTCCGCCCATCATTTTAAGGAACAAACCGAGCGGCTTTTTCTCAAACAGCACCTCAGCCATCTGGGTGCGCAGGGTACGGAAAAAGAACACAAACATATAGCCCGCGTAGTCCCATACCGAGGTGTGGTTCGACACCAAAATCGCCGCGCCCTTTATTCGGCGGCTCTGCGCGGATTTGTCCTCATAATAAACCTTTGTGCGGAAGATAGCCCACTGAACGGGAAAGGCGGTTATCTTGACAAAGGCGTTGAATAGTTTAATCAGCATTGTTTTCAGTGTTCCTTATGTAGTCGTAAAGCTCCTTTACGGTGCTCAGGCTTTTGCCGTCGCTCTGGGGGAACGGAAGCCCGAAATCCTCCTGAAGCTTGGCAATCATCGCAAAGTAGTCGAGGCTTGTGCCTCCCAAATCGGTAAAGAAGTCCGAAAGGGGGCTTATCTCGTCCATGCCCTTTTCAAGCGTTACGGATACCACCTGGCGCAGGTGAAGCATAAGCTCATCTTCCTCGCCGCGGTTTTCGCTTTTGCGCGGGTCAAGCGCGCCCAGTTTGCCTGATTTATAGTCGGCGGCAAGTCTTCTGCGGTTGAGCTTAAATTCCTCGCCCGTCATAAGCGGCTCGGAAATAAAGGCTATTTTGCCTATTTGCC